>NZ_DATAPY010000141.1:0-11082 GCF_036264965.1 Phenylobacterium sp. | reverse complement strand
CTGCTCGCGCGCCTGCTCATCTTCCCTCCGACACAGAAGCCCTACATCATCGCCTGGTCACTATGGCGACGACGACACCAGGCGGCCGCGACCCTCTGCCACTATCAAAGACGCAAATATGCGCAACTGTAGTACTAGGCGAGGAGACGGGCGTGTAGCCTTTCGCGCAGGGCCTCGTCCACGCCCAGCACCTCGGCGAGGTAGGCGTCGAGGCTGCCGTGGCGTTCGAGGATCGCCGCAAAGGCCGTCTCCAGATAGTCGGCGTGCACCGAGACCGCGACCCGCAGCGCCGCGTCGGAAGCCTTGATCCCCACCTGTTTCTCCAGCCAGGGGCCGAGGAACTCCATCTTCCGCGCCATGCGGCTTTCGTCATTGGTCAGGAGATAGTCGGCCATCAGGTCGTCGTGGCCGACGCCCGCCACGTGGTGCGTCAGCGCGCAGATCAGGCCCGTGCGGTCCTTGCCCGCCGCGCAATGCACCACGATCGGCCCCTCGGTCTGCGCCAGGGTGCCGAAGTAGCGGGTGAAGAGGTCGATGTGCCGGGGCTCGAACGGCGCGCGGCGGTAATAGCCCATGCCATCGTTGTAGAACCACTCCGGCGGCAAATCTGTGAGGCCCTTCATCAGGTCCGCCCAGTCGCCGTGGTCGGAGACGATATCGTTCTCGATGATCTGGCCGTCGAAGCCGGCCCAGCGCTTGGAGGGCTCACGCCTGCGTTCTTCGCTGCGGCGCAGATCGACGATGGTCGCCAGGCCCATCTCGCGCATCCGCTGCAGGTCCGCCTCGCTGGCGTAGGCGTGGTTGGCCGAGCGGTAGAGCAGGCCCCGCTTCAGCGGCCGTCCGTGCACGGTGTCGTAGCCTCCGAAATCGCGGAAGTTCTCGATGCCGTCGAAGTCGATGTGCCGGGCGTTGGACTGGGTCATGGGCCGGCCAGATAGCCGGATTTGCGCGGCGGATCGAGGGCCGGTCTCTGCGGTCAGCGGCGGACGTGGACGACGGCCCAGCGGTCGGCGTAGAGCCGCCGCCATCCCGGCATTTCGTCCATGGCGTCGGCCACCGGCGATCCGGCCTTGAACAGGGTCCAGCCGATCTGGCGTGCGTCCAGCGTGGCGGCCAGCGCCGCGCGGTCTGGCCGGATCAGCCGGTCGTAGGCTTCGAGCCAGGCATCCCCGTAGAGATCGGCGCGGCTGTCGATGAAGGGCGCCACGCCGTGGCCGATGAGATAGCCGCCGAAGCTGTATTCGTTGAGGACATGGGTCTGCCGCGTCGCGGCAGGAACGGCGGCCAGCGCCGAAGCGGGCCTGTCGACGTCATCGCCCAGGACCACCGGCCACGCGAGCCGACCCGCCGCCAGCAGGAGCGCGATCGACAGGGCCGCTGTGGTCAGGATCGGCGTCCTGGCGGGCCGCTCGCCCGACGCGGCGGCATCCGCGCCCTGGCCAAACGCCCGCGCCATCGGCGCGGCCAGGATCAGGGCGCCGATCACGCCCAGCATCTGCTCATACCGCGTGTGCTGCAGCGCCAGGTAAAGCAGCAGCAGGAGCAGCAGCGCGCGGATGACCGGCAGCCGCAGCGGCCGGGTGATCGCCACGAAGAGGGTCGCCAGCAGGGCGACCTCCAGGGGTCCGACCGTCGCAAAGCTGGCCGGCGCCCATTCGCCGATGTGCGCCAGGCTCTTCATCCCCAGGAGCTGGATGGGGAACAGCAAGGTCCCGACGCCGTCGGGGCTGATGACCGCCATCGCCGCCGCCGCCAGCCCGAACGTCCCCCAGCGCAGGACGACGTCACGACGCGCCCCGAACGACGGCGCGGCCAGCAACGCCTCCAGCGCGAAGGGCCCGATCAGCGCCAGGCCGAACATGAAACTGCCGTGCAGGTTCGCCCATAGCGCCATCAACGGCAGCACGATCCAGCGGGGGCTACGCGCCTCGGCCCGGGCCCGGATCAGCTCGGCGGTCCAGATTTCCAGGATCGGCAAGGCCAGCATATGCGGCCGCGCCAGCAGGCTGCCGGTCCCGAGACCAAGGCCGAGCGCCACGAGACAGAGGAGCGGGAGGCCGTCCACCCAGCGGCTGAGGTCCCGGCCCAGCAGCCAGGCGGTCAGCCCCATGGCGGCCGCCGTCAGGATCACGACGGCGCTCCAGCCGCCCACGCCGAACGCGCCGCCCAGAAGGATCTGGGCCAGCCATTCGTGGGTATGCCAGGCCGCGCCGGCGAAGGTGTAGGAGAACGGGTCGCTGTGGATCACGGCGCGCCGCGCGATCATCAGCCGGCCGGCCGCCACGTGCCACCAGCTGTCCCCGTCGTTCAGGAGCCGCGTTGAAAGCGCCGCCAGGAACGCCAGGACGGCCGCGGCCGGCGGCGCCACGCCGCGCATCGCCAGGCGCGTGGAAAAACCTGCCCCACCGCCGGTCGATGTTCGTCCTTGCATCGGTCGCGCCCCCTCGATCCGTCGCCCGTCAGGATTGTGGTCAGGTTTGCCGAGTAGGCTGCGCGGGTGAAGATTTGGTCGCTACAGGCGTTGCGGTTTTGGGCGGCCTTCGCCGTCGTACTCTTTCACGCCTACACTTGCACGATTCAGACCGTCCACGAGTTTGGCGTTCTGGGCGAGGGCGCCGCGCTTTTCGGCCGGGTGGGCGTCGACGTCTTCTTCGTGCTCTCGGGCGTGATCATCACCCTGACCTCGCAGGGCCTGACCGCCGGGGCCTTCATCGCCCGGCGCGCGCAGCGCATCCTGCCGCTCTACCTGCCCCTGGCCATCTTCTACCTCGTCGGCCATGACCTGATGGTTGGGAGCGTGGACTGGCGGCAGACCTTCACGAGCCTCACGCTCTGGCCGGCGCTCGACCGGATGGTCCCGCCTGCCCTGCCCGTCGCCTGGACCCTCTGTTTCGAGGTGCTGTTCTACACCGCCGCCGCCCTGGTGATCTGGCGGCCGAAGCTCATCTGGGCCTTGCTAGCCCTGTTCGTGACGGCGCTCTGCTTGCGGTCCAGCCCGCTGCTGCGCTTCATCGGCAATCCGATCATCCTGGAGTTCCTGATGGGCGTGGGCCTGGCGCGGCTGCCCCGTTGGCGCGGCGCTATTTGGCTGATCCCGGTCGGCCTGGCGGCGACCTGGCTCCTCGGCCCGATGGTCTATCCCTTAGGGCCCTCCATAGTCGACTTCCTGAACGGTGACATGGCCTGGGGCCGGGTCCTGGGCTTGGGCTTGCCTGCCGCCCTGATCGTCTGGGGCACCCTGCAGATCGAGGCCCGGGAAGGCGTGCAGACCCGGCTGGGCGACGCCTCCTACGCCCTCTACCTCATACACTTGCCTATAGTGGGCCTGATCAGCTTGGCGCTTTGCCGGGTCCGGGGCCTGCCGCCGGACATCATCGTTCTGACCGCCGCGGCCGCCAGCGTCGCCCTGGCGTGGCGGGCCCACGTGCTGTTCGAAAAGCCGATGCTCGCCTGGGCGCGCCGCCCGGCGTTCCGCCTCAAGGCCGCCTGACCGCGCGCCGTGCTCAGCGCCCGCCCGGGCCCGCCGGCGGCGTACCATTCTCGTACTCGAAGCCCGGCTCCTTGGCCGCCTTGCTGCTCGCGCCGCCGAACCGGTAGTCGAGACGGAAAAAGACCGAGCGCGTCACGTTCAGCCCGTTGAAGCGCTCGACAAAGGTTGGCGTGTCCAGCCGCCGCTGGAACTTGTTGCTGGCCAGCAGGTCCTGCACGGTGATCGTAGCGGTGATCCGGTCGTTCAGCTTGTGCCGCCAGCCCAGGTTCACCGCGTAGTTGGGCAGGATGAAGCCCTGGGCGATCAGCCGCCTGGGCCCGACGCTGGCGTTGAACTGCAGCATGTCGTTCGTTGTGGCCTGCCAGTTGAGGTTCAGCCGGCCGCCCATCGCATAGGCGGACTCCGACGGCGCGTTGGCCACCAGATTCGCGGCATAGATCTGGTTCCAGGAAATGTTGGTCGAGGCGTTGTAGCTGAGCGTCGAGGTCAGCTTGCCGTTGGCGCTGAGCTCGAGGCCCGTCGCCTGATTGCGGCCGATGTTGCCGAAGCTGTACTCGATGACGCCATCGGCGAGCTGCTCCTCGATCTGGTTTATCTGGTTGACCTTGCGCCGGTAATAGAGCGTCGTGGTGTAGGTCGTCTGGCCCCGCCGCTGCTCATAACCGAGTTCATAGGACTGGGTCTCTTCCGGCTTCAGATTCGGATTGCCGACCGCCACCTCGCGGGAATCGAGCACCTGCAGCAGGGGATTGAGCAGGAAGGCCGGCGGCCGCTGCACACGGCTGGAGAAGCTGGCCGTGACCTTGCGGTCGTCGTCCAGTTTGTAGCCGAGGTGCAGGCTCGGATAGGCCTTGGCGTAGTCCTGGCCGGTGCGCTGGCCCGAGGTGAGCTGGGCGAGGCGCAGGTTCAGCTCCTCGATCCGCAGGCCGCCCTGGACGCTCAGGTCGCCGAACGCATGCTCATAGGTGGCGAAGGCGGCATTGATGGTCTGGTGCAGCAGGAAGTGGTTCGCCAAGCTATCCACCGGGACCAGCGTCGCTTCCGTCGGCCCCAGGCGTTCGACGTAGTTCAGGTCGTTGTCGTCGTGCTTCAGTTCATAGCCGGCCTTCAGCGATCCCCCGGCCAGGTGCTGGTCGTAGCCGACCCGAAGTTCCGCGTGATGGTCGCCCTCGTCGTTGCGCGTCGCCTCGAAGGGAACCGCGGCCAGCGGCAGCAGCTGCTCGGACATGTAGAGGTAGTTGTTGTGGTATTCCGAGGCGTTGTAGATCGCGTCGACCGACAGATCGTGCCCCTCGGAGAAGGTGTGCCGCCAGCCGGCGTTCAGGCTCTTCTCCAGGTTCAACCCGCGCCGCTCGGCGTGCTCGTGCAGGATGTTGGCGGGCAAGCCGTCCGGGCCGTCGATGGTGTAGACGGTGTCCGGGTGACCTTGGGCCAGCAGCTCGTTGTAGGTCGCCGAGCCGGTGAACTGGTCCTTCTCCTCCGGCGTATAGGTCACCGAGAGCCGCGCTGTAGGCCCCCGCGCCAGATTGCGCCCGATGCCGGTCTGGCCGCTCTTCACGAGGGCGCCGGTGGTGGGATCGACGGTCGTGCGCTCCGTGTCGCCGTGCTGTTTGTTGTTCTGGTAGTTGCCGGCCAGCGAGCCGGTGACCGCCAGCTTCGGCGAGTTGTAGCCGAAATTGACGCCCTCCCGCTTCAACCCGGCGCTGGCGACGGTGGCGTAGGCCGAGCCGGTGACGCCGGCGCCGTGGCTCTTCTTGGTGATCAGGTTGATCACCCCGCCGGAGCCTTCCGGGTTCAGCGCCGCCGAGGGATTGGTGATCACCTCCACCCGCTCGATCTGGTCGGCAGGCAGCTGTTGCAGGGCGTCGACGCGGCCGGCCCCGTCGAACGACGCCGAAGGCTTGCCGTCCACCAGGATCGTGACGTTGGGATCGCCCCGGATGCTGAGGGTGCCCTGGACGTCGACATCCACCGACGGCAGGTTCTTGAGCGCGTCGGCGATGGAGCCGGAGGTGGCGGCCAGGTCCTTGCCGAGCGTGTAGCTCTTCCGGTCGATGGAATTTTCGACATCCGGCGGCGCAGCGCCGGTCACGGTGACGGTCTCGACGGTATGCCCGTTCGCCGGCGGCCTGGCGGGCGCGGCGGCCTTGGCCTTGTTGGCGGGCGCGGCGGACGGCTTGGCCGGCGTCGCCTGTGCGGCCGGCTGGGCGGGCGCACTGTCCGCCGGCTTCGCCGCCTGGCTCTGCGCCATGGCGGAGCTTGCGCCCAGCAGGACGCAACCCACGGTCGTCAGGCCGACCCGCCAATTCCTCAAGCCTGCCATGGGCGGCCCCCGTCCCCGAAGAACACATTCGCCCAACGCCGGGTGGCCAAATGAAGGCTCGATTGGACAAGATACAGCCGTAATTTAAGCGGCGGACCGCTGTCAATTTACATTTGTCATCCAGGCGAAGATTTCCTAGCCCGGGCCGGGCGCCGGCCCGCCGTTCTCGTACTCGAAGCCGGGCTCCTTGGCGGCCTTGGCCGCGCCGCCGCCGAAGCGGTAGTCCAGGCGGAAGAACACCGCGCGGTTCACCGGCCGCACATCCAGGCGCTGGAACAGGATCGGCGTGTCGGCGTGCAGCTGAAAGCGACTGCCGGCCAGCAGGTCCTGCGCCGTCACCGTGGCGGTCAGCCGGGGGTTGATCGTGTGCCGCCAGCCCATGTTGAGCGTGAAGGCCGGCTCGCTCTCGCCCTGGGTCGCCAGTCGCCGGCCGCTTTCGATGGCGTTCAGCTGCACCATGTCGTCAGGGCGCACCTGCCAGTTGAGGTTGGCCCGTCCGCTGACGCCGCCCACCTCGTGATGACCGAGCGCGATGGCCAGGTTCGAGGTGTCGGTCCAGTTCACATAGGGGCTGAGGCTCAGGCTGTAGCTCAGCTTCGACGTGAGCTTGCCATTGGCGTTGAAGTCCGCCCCGGCGGCGCGACTGATGCCGAAGTTGGCGATAGTCGACCGGAACAGGCCGCCGCCCAGGTCGACCAGGGTCTGGGCGAAGTCGTGGTTGGCGTTCCGATAATAGAAGTTCGCCTGATAGTTCTGCCCGCCCACGTGCTGTTCGTAGCCCAGCTCGTAGATCTGCACCTCCTTGACCTTCAGGTTCGGGTTGCCGACCTGGATGTCCTGCGGGCCCAGTACATAGACCAGGGGGTCCAGGAACACCGGCAAGGGGCGCTGCACGCGCACGCTGTAGCTGGCGGTCAGCTTGCGCTCGTCATCCAGCTTATAGTTCAGGTGCAGAGTCGGATAGGCCCGCTCGTAGTGCTGGCCGTCCCGCTCGCCGGAGGTGAGCTGGGCCAGGGTGAAGCGCACGTCCTCCGCGCGCAGCCCCGCCTGCACGCTCAGATCGCCGAAGCTGCGCTGGTAGGTGGCGTAGAGCGAGTTCACCAGCTGGCCATAGAGGTAGTGGTTGGCCAGGCTCGGCTGCAGGATCAGCCCCGACTGAGTCGGCCCCTTGGCGTCGGAATAGTCGGCGTCGTTGTCCTCGCGGCGCAGCTCGTAGCCCGCAGTCAGCGATCCGCCCGCCAGCTTCTGGGTGTAGACGACCCTCAGCTCCTCGTGGTGGCGGCTGTCGTCGTCGCGGATCAGCTCCAGCGGGACCGGCGTCGCCGGCAGGGTCGCAAAGACCGTGTTCAGCGTGTGATCGCGCGCCAGGCCGTCATTGTAGACCGCATCCGCCGACAGCTCGTGGCCCTCGCCGAAGGTGTGCTTCCAGCCGGCCGAGATGCTGTTGTCGGTCTCCAGGAAGCGACGGCGCCCCGACCGGTCTTCGATCAGCACCGGCACGCCGCCCACGCCGTCGTCGGTGTATTTGTCGTCCGGATGGCCGTGCACCAGCAGCGAATTGTAGCTGATGGCCCCGGTGAACTGGTCCTTGTCCTGCGGCGTCCAGGTGAAGTTCACGCGCCCGTTCGGCCCGCGGGTCAGGTTGCGCCCGATGCTGTCGTCGAAGTTCTTCAGGAACTGGCCGCTGGCGGCGTCCAGCCCGTCCCGTTCATTGGCCACGTGGTTCTTGTTGCGCTGGTAGTTTCCGGCGAACGAGGCCGTCACCGCCAGGGTCTGGGTGTTGTAGCCGAAGTTCACCCCAGCCCGTTTCAGCCCGGCGCTGGCGGCGGTGACATAGGCCGAGCCGGTCAGTCCGCCGCCGCGGCTCTTCTTGGTGATCAGGTTGATGACCCCGCCGGTGCCCTCAGGGTTCAGCGCCGCCGACGGATTGGTGATCACCTCGACCCGCGCGATCTGGTCGGCGGGCAGTTGCTGCAGGGCGTCGGCGCGGCCATTGCCCTCGAAGGCCGGCGACGGCTTGCCGTCCACCAGGATGGTGACGTTCTGGTCGCCGCGCAGGGAGAGGTTCCCCTGCAGGTCCACTTCCACAGCCGGCACATTGCGAAGCGCGTCGGCGATCGAGCCGGTCGTCGCCTGCAGGTCCTGGCCGAGGGTGTAGGTCTTCTTGTCGATGGAGGTCTCGACCTGCGGCGCGGCGGCCCCGGTGACGGTGATGGTCTCGACGGTGTGGGTCTTGGGCGCGGGCTTGGCCGGCGCGGCGGCCTTGGCCTGGTCGGCCGGCTTGGCCGCCGAGGGCGGGCTCTCCGCCGGCTTCGGCGTCTCGCCCTGCGCCAGCGCCGCCGTGGCGCCAAACAGCGCGCAGCCGGCCAGCCCGGCCCAACAGATCCTCGATTTCGCCACGAAGCGGCCCCCGTCCCCGACAAACACAGTCATTCAACCTCAGGTGGCCAAATGAAGGCCTCGCAGGAGCAAGTACAGCCGTAATTTGCGCCGGGCCGAGCTGTCAAACCTTGACCCATCGGCGCCGCAATCTGGGCTAGACTGAAACCCACCCTCAGCGGTTCGCATACAACCCGAGGGATGTAGGGAGAACGCCATGACTCCACGCTTCAATCCGACCGCGGCGGCGCTTGCCATCGCCGCCCTGACCGCCACCCTGACCGCTGCGGGGGCGGCCGGCGCGACGACGGCGCCCGACAAGGCCGTCCCCAAACGCGATTGCTTCGCCAGCAACAGTTGGGAGGGCTGGAGCGCGCCGGGCCACAGCGATTTCCTGTACCTGCGCGTGGGTGTTCGCGACATCTACCGCGTAGACCTGACCCCCGGGAGCCACGTCTACAAGGACGGAGACCGCTTCCTGATCAACAAGGTCCGCGGGTCGGACTGGATCTGCTCGCCCCTGGACCTCGACCTGACGCTCGCCGACCACCAGGGCTATCGCGAACCGCTGATCGCGCGGGCGTTGCGCAAGCTGACGCCGGAAGAGGTGGCGGCGATCCCGCGCAAGGACCTGCCCTGACGGCCTGACCCCCTACCGGAACGGCGGCTCGTCGAAGCTGCGCAGCTTGCGCGAGTGCAGGCGCGGGCCTTCCTGACGCAGCAGGTCCATGGTGGCGATGCCGATCCGCAGGTGCTGGCCGATGGCGCGGTCATAGAAGGCGTTGGCCTGGCCAGGCAGCTTGATCTCGCCGTGCAGCGGCTTGTCCGACACGCAGAGCAGGGTCCCGTAGGGCACGCGGAAGCGGTAGCCTTGGGTGGCGATAGTGGCGCTTTCCATGTCGATGGCGACCGCCCGGCTCTGGTTGAACCGAAGTGCGCTCGACGAATAGCGGAGCTCCCAGTTGCGGTCGTCCGTGGTCACCACCGTACCGGTGCGCAGACGCCGCTTCAGCACCTCGCCGGTCTCGCCGGTGACGATCTCGGCGGCGCGGTTCAGCGCCACCTGCACTTCGGCGATCGGCGGGATCGGGATTTCCGGCGGCAGGGCGTCGTCCAGCACGTGGTCGTCGCGCAGATAGGCATGCGCCAGGACATAGTCGCCGATGGTCTGGCTGCCGCGCAGGCCCCCGCAGTGGCCGATCATCAGCCAGGCCTGGGGCCGAAGCACCGCCAGGTGGTCGCAGATGGTCTTGGCGTTCGACGGACCCACCCCGATGTTGACCAGGGTGACGCCCGCGCCGTCCTTGGCCATCAGATGATAGGCCGGCATCTGGTGCTTGCGCCAAGCGGCGGCCTGAACCACCGCCTCCGGGTCCTCCGTCGAGGCGTCGACCAGCACATTTCCAGCCGCCGAAAGCGCCGTGTACGGACCGCCAGCCTTGATCTGTTCGCAGCCCCAGCGGACGAACTCGTCGACGTAGCGGATGTAGTTGGTGAACAGGATATACTGCTGGACGTGGGTCGCGGGCGTGCCGGTGTAGTGCGCCAGCCGCGCCAGGGAAAAGTCGGTGCGCAGTCCGTCGAACAGCGCCATGGGCCGCGGTTCGTCCGCTCGCTGCGCCCAGGATCCGTCGACGATCTCATCGCCGATATAGGCCAGCTCCGTCGTCGGAAAATGCCGTGCGATCTCGGCGGAGCCGATGTCCGCCAGGGCGATGTCGGCCTGGCCGTCCAGGACGTAGGGGAAGGGCATCTCCTGCGTCGAGCGGCCGACCTCGATCTCCACCTTGAAGTCTTCCATCAAGAGGCTGAGCTGCTCGATCAGATAGCCGCGGAACAGGTTGGGCTTGGTCACCGTGACCGCATAGTGGCCCGGCGCGCCGATGCGGGCGTAGGCGCGGCTGGTGCGCGGGAACGGCTGTCCGGCCGGCCAGTGCAGGCGCAGCTCCGGATAGACGAAGGCCCCGGCCGCGCGCACCGCCGGGTCGGGCGGCGGCCCTCCGGCCAGGAATTCCTTCAGGGCGCCCCTCAGGGCCTCGACCGTCTTGCGGTATTCGTCTTCGAGCCGATCAACGATGCCGGCTGCTGCTGTCTTCGATGTCATCGCCCCATTATAGCCGCCCCCGCCCAAGCTTGGCGAGCCGCCGCGATTGTGGGTCCTGAAGGCCGCGGAGCGGCGCCGCAACTAAGAATGGCCACGGAAAACACGGAAAGAGCACGGAAGGAGATTCGATCTCCGAAGTTCGGGGGGTGATCTGATTGCGCGCGATTCAATTCAGCTCCGACCTCTCAGCCGACCTGCCTTCCGTGCTCTTTCCGTGTTTTCCGTGGCTAAAAAGACTGAGCTTTCGCTGCCGCGGAGTCTCGGAAGCGTCGTCTCTTTTTCCGGCAGTGCAGCGTCGGGCGCGATCCACGCACCGGCTGGGATGGACGAAGCCAAGCTTCCCAGCGACAAAGGCGCCCGAAGAAACGCCCCGGGACCCTGAATGAACCGCCTTTTCTCGATCCTCATCGTCGTGGCCATGGTGCTGGGCGTCATCGTCGGCTGGGGGGTCCATCAATACGCCACGCCGGCCATGGCCAAGACGGTCGCCGGCAACCTCTCGATCATCACCGACGTCTTCCTGCGGCTGATCAAGATGATCATCGCGCCCCTGGTGTTCACCACCCTGGTGGTCGGCATCGCCCACATGGAGGACGGCGCGGCCATCGGCCGGGTCGGCGGCAAGGCGATCGCCTGGTTCATCGCCGCCTCGCTGGTGTCGCTGACCCTGGGCCTGACGATGGTCCACTGGCTGCAGCCGGGCGTCGGCCTGAACCTGGCCCTGCCGCCGGTCTCCGCCCACACCGACGCCGTCGCCGCCTCGATGACCCTGAAGGATTTCGTCAC
>NZ_DATAPY010000140.1:0-18629 GCF_036264965.1 Phenylobacterium sp. | reverse complement strand
GCCCTGGACCTGAAGGGCGGCATCGCGCAGTCCTGCGACATCTATTTCTACCAGGCCGCGCTCACGGTCGGGCCGGACAAGATCGCGGCGGTCGCCCGCAAGTTCGGCCTGGGCGAGATCTTCGACATCGGGATTCCAGGTCAGAAGGCCGGCCTGGTTCCCGACACCGCCTACAAGCGCCGGCAGTTTCCCAAGGACCCGGTCTGGCATCCCGGCGAGACACCCAGCATGGGCATCGGTCAGGGCTATACCCACCTCAACCCGCTGCAGCTCTGCGTGCAGGCCTCGCGCCTGGCCAACGGACGCAAGGCGCTGCATCCGCGACTGGTGAAATCCATCGGCGGCGTGGAGCAGCCTTCAGGGGCGGCCTTCGGCGACCTGCCGTTCGAGGCCGCTCATATCGACTTCGTGCGGGCCGCCATGGCGGCGGTGACCATTTCGGGCACCGGCGCGGGCCTGAGCGATATGGGCCTGGGCGACATCAAGATGGCCGGTAAATCAGGCACGGCGCAGGCGTTCAACTACACCAGCGGCCACGGCCAACACGGCGCCACAGGCGAGTGGAAGTTCCGCGACCACGCCTGGTTCATCGCCTTTGCACCGGTCGACGAGCCGCGCTACGCGATGAGCGTCCTCGTCGAACACGGCGGGTTCGGGGCCAGCACCAGCGGGCCGCTGGCGCGTGAGCTTCTGCGCATCGCCCTGTTGAAGGACCCTGAGATCCGGGCGCGGGTGGAAAAGCCGCTGCCGCTGCCTCAGGCGCCGGCCGTCGAGACCGATCCCGACGTGGTCGATCCGCCGACCCCGGCCGCCGCCGCCATCCAGGCCGCACAGCAGCAGCCCACATGACCGTTTCCGCTCTCACCCGCCCCGGCGAACGCGACCGGCTGATCAACAAGTTCGGCGAGATCGACTGGATCTTCTGCCTGACCATCACACTGATCGCCGGCGCCGGCGCGGTGATGCTGTTCTCGATCGCGGGCTCCTCATGGACGCCGTGGGCGGCGCCGCACCTGGCGCGCTACGCGCTCTTCTTCGCGATCATGATCGTGCTGAGCCTGATCGACATCCGGGTGTGGTTCGCGCTGGCCTATCCGATCTACGGCGTGGGCTTCCTGCTGCTGATCGCGGTGATGTTCGTGGGCCACCACGCGCTGGGCGCGCAGCGGTGGTTGCAGGCCGGGCCGATCACCATCCAGCCTTCGGAGATCATGAAGATCGGCCTGGTGCTGGCCCTGGCGCGCTTCTACCACGGCGCATCGGGCAAGAGCGCCCAGCTCTCCTGGTGGCTGCTGATCCCGGCGCTGCTGATCCTGGCGCCCGTGGCGCTGGTGGCGAAGCAGCCCGACCTCGGCACCGCCATCCTGATGCTGCTCACCGGCGCCATCGTGGTGATCCTGGCGGGCCTGTCCTGGCGGCTGATCGCGGCCGGCCTGCTGGCGGTCGCCGTCCTCGTGCCTCCGGTGATCATGTTCGGCCTGCACGGCTATCAGAAGCAGCGCCTGACCACCTTCCTCGACCCGGAGAACGACCCGTCAGGCTCGGGCTATCACATCCTGCAGTCGAAGATCGCGCTGGGGTCCGGCGGCCTGCTCGGCAAGGGCTACGGCCTGGGCTCGCAGAGTCAGCTCAACTTCCTGCCGGAGAAACAGACCGACTTCATCTTCGCCACCCTGGCCGAGGAGTTCGGCTTCGTGGGCTGCATCTCGATCCTGGTGCTCTACGCGGCGGTGATCTTCATGGCGCTGCGCACCGCCTACCTGAGCCACAGCCACTTCGGACGCCTGGCCGCGGCCGGCGTGACCACGACCTTCGCCCTCTATGTGCTGATCAATGGCGCGATGGTCATGGGCCTGGCGCCGGTCGTGGGCGTGCCGATGCCGCTCCTGTCCTACGGCGGCACCGTCATGCTGACCGTCATGGTGGGCTTCGGCCTGGTGATGGCCGTGCGCGTCCACCGCTACGCCGAAGTCACCAGCGGCAAGGGCTCGCTGCTCTGAGGATGACACAGGGGACGATCTCGGGCATGGCTAGACCATGAGCGATCAGGCTATTCAGAGAATGGATTCGCCTGCAAGCTCCACCAGTCGGGTGGACGCGAGTTCGCGTCAGAACGGATTCGGCGCGCTACGGTTGCTCTTCGCCTCGCTGGTCATCCTTTCTCATGCGCCACAGATGCTGGACGGCGATATGTCCCGAGAGCCGATCCATCGGCTCTTTGGCAACCTCAGCTTCGGCTCGATTGCAGTCGATGGCTTCTTCCTCATCAGTGGCTATTTGATCACGGCGAGCTTCGTTTCGGATTCCGGTTCCTATGCCTGGAAAAGGATTCTGCGAATCTATCCTGGCTACATTGTTTGCTATCTGCTGTGCGTTCTGGTCGTCGCCCCGTTGGGCGGTGTCGATCTAGGAAACCTGAGCTTGCGGGACTGGGCAATACTCTTCGGACGGATGGCAATCCTGAAGCTCCCCGAGATGAACGGCGTCTTCACGGGTTTGCCAACACCTGCGCTCAACGGCTCAATGTGGACGATTATCTACGAAGCGCGCTGCTATATCGTCGCCGCCCTTCTCGGCCTGTCTGGCTTGTATCGGCACAAGGGTCTATTTTTCGCACTTCTGCTGTTTCTGCTGGCGGCAAACATTCTGATCCTCACTCCGGCCGCTCAGGTGGCGGCGTCCGCCACACGAGCGGTGTGGGGCGCGCTCGGTGAGCCAGTGCTGACGTTGCGGCTGACGACAGTCTTTCTCATCGGGTCGGCCCACAGAATCTTCAGCCCGCGTTATCGTGGATGGGTGGCTGCAGTCTGTGTGATTGCACTGGTGGCCGCCCTGTTTTCCGCCGCCTTGTCGGAACTCGCCGTGATGACCGTCGGCGGGTATGCGCTGTTCTGGACGGCGCTGAATGTGAAATTGCGTCCATTCCTGACGATCAATTCGAAGGACGATATCTCGTACGGCGTCTATCTGTACGCTTGGCCGATCGGTATGCTGATCCTGTGGTTTTGGCGCGACGTGCCGCTTCCAGTCTTCATTTTGGCGACGCTGGCCGGGGCCGTTGCCTGCGGCGCGGTAAGTTGGCGGCTGGTCGAGCGGCCGGCGCTCTTGCTGAAGGGAAAGCTGCGGCGCGGCCAGTCGGTCGACACAGCTACGCCAGGTGGCGAACTGGCGCCTCCCTGATGTCGCCAGGGGTGCCGCCGGCCCTGATCCTACCCCTTTTCCAGTCTCCCACGGATCTCGCTGGCCTTGCTCGCGGCCGTGTGGATCTCGGAGGAGATTTCGCCAGCGCTCAGGCGCTCGTGAACCCTTGAACCACCTCGGTTAGGATTACGTCCCCGATGCGGAGGGGTTCCTGGCCCAAAAGCGCGTCCAGCTTGTTGGACCCGGGCGTGGCGCGCGCCCGAAGTAGTCGATCCAGACGCTTAATCGATAAGGGTCACGCGCCAGGGCGCAGGGCGTCCAGGTCGCCGTCCCAGGGGAGTTTGCCACGGAAGCGCCGGATCTGCTCTTGCCGCTGGATGCGGATCAACGCCCGCAAGCCCAACTCGACAGCCTCGCGCTTGGTGCGCACCCCTGAGGCCTTCAAGGCGTCGGCCATGTGCGTATCATCAATGACGATGTTGGTTCGCATGATGCGTATCCAATTGGAGATTGATACACATCGTCGGGTGGACCGCGGAGGACAAGACCCCCCCGCGATCCGCTCCGATGAAGCCTACTGCTTGGCCAATGTCCCGCGGATTTCGCCCTTGGGGTTCGCGGCGGTGTGGATGTTGAAGTAGACCTTACCGGCGTTCAGGTCGGCGATCTGGGCGTCGGTCAGGGTCGCCGTGCCCTTGATCGGGCTGGCGCCGGCATTCGCGGCCGGCACGATCGGCGGGCCATCGCCGCCAGGCGCCGAGGCGTCATGGAAGTGGGCGGCCACCGCCGGTCCGCTCAGCCCTTTGTAGTTGACCGTGTAGCTGAAAGTCTTGCCGTCCAGCATGGCGAAGACGTCGCCGCTGCCGCTGCCGGTGCCGGCGAGCTTAGCGGTGTAGTGGACCATCTGGGCCGAAGCCGCGCCGGCGACCATCAGGCTCATGGCCGCAACCGCGGCGAACAATGTGTGACGCATCGTATTTTTCTCCCTCGTTTCCGGGCTGCCCCCGGACGCGCGGAAGGTTGCGCGCGCCGGCCGCCGGGCGCAACTGGCCTTAGCGGCGAAGCTGCGTCAGACGGAGAGCGCCTGGTCGGTGGCGCGCACCAGGGCGTCGACGATGCCGGGCTCGGTGGAGGCGTGGCCGGCGTCCCAGACCACCTCGAAGCGGGTCTGCGGCCAGACGGCCTTGAGCTTCCAGGCGGCTTCCATCGGGGTCACCACGTCGAAGCGGCCCTGCACGATCCAGCCGGGGATGTCCTGCAGCTTGGCCGCGTTGTTCAGGATCCAGCCTTCTTCCGGGAAGAAGCCGTGGTTGGCGAAGAAGTGGCACTCGATGCGGGCGAAGGCGATGGCGAAGTCGATCTCGTTGAATTTCGAAGGCCGCGCCTCCGGCCCCCGGATCGAGATGGTGTCGCCTTCCCACTGGCTCCAGGCCGCTGCGGCCTCGGCCTGGACGCGCCGGTCAGGGTGGGTCAGGCGCTTGTGGTAGGCGCTGATCATGTCGCCGCGCTCGGCCACGGGGATCGGCGCGCAGAACCGCGCCCACGCGTCCGGGAACAGCATGCAGGCGCCGTCCTGGTAGAACCAGGAGAGCTCCCGCTGGGTGAGCAGGAAGACGCCGCGCAGCACCAGGCTTTCCACCCGCTCGGGGTGTTTGATCGCGTAGGCCAGCGCCAGGGTCGAACCCCAGGAGCCGCCGAACACGCACCACTTCTCGACGCCGAGGTGCTCGCGCAGCCGTTCGATGTCGGCGATCAGGCTCCAGGTGGTGTTGTCGTCGAGGCTGGCGTTGGGACGGCTCTTGCCGCAGCCGCGCTGGTCGAACAGAGCCATGCGCCACTTCGCCGGGTCGAAGAACCGCCGCATGGTCGGATTGATCGCCCCGCCGGGACCGCCGTGCAGGATGACGCAGGGCCTGCCCTTCGGATTGCCGCACTCCTCGTAGTAGATCTCATGCACCCCGTCGGTCGGCAGCCAGCCCGAGGCGAAGGGCTCGTTGTCGACGAACAGCCCCCGCCGGTTCGAGGCGGCCGAGACGGCGGGCGGCGGGGTGCTGCGTTCCATCTGACCAATCTATCGCGCGAAGCGCCGTTCCAGCCAGCGCAGGATGAGGCGGTTCGCCTCTTCCGGCTTTTCCTGCCTACCTTTGCCGCAAATCGGGCGCGGCTGGAACGGGGAAGACTCGGCCGCTGAAGACGCTAAGAAGGCCCGATGACGGCGAAGCTATCACCTGAGCGCACACCCTGGGGTCTGGTGATCCTGTTGGGTGCGCTGACCGCCATGGGCCCGCTGGCCATCGACATGTACCTGCCGAGCCTGCCGTCGATCGGGGTCAGCTTGCACGCCTCGGCGGGCGAGACCCAGGCGACGGTGTCGGCGTTCCTGGCGGGCATGGCGATCGGCCAACTGTTCTACGGGCCGGCCTCGGACCGGCTGGGGCGGCGGCCGCCGATCATGTTCGGGGCGGTGGTCTATATCGCGGCCTCGGTCGCCTGCGGGTTCGCCACGACGCCGGCCCTGCTGATCGGGGGGCGGTTCATCCAGGCCCTGGGCGCCTGCGCCGGGGCGGTGGTCTCGCGCGCTGTGGTCCGCGACCGGTTCACCCATACCGAGACGGCGCGGATGCTGTCGCTGATGATGCTGATCATGGGTCTGGCCCCGATCCTGGCGCCGCTGTTGGGCGGCGCCTTGCTGGGCCTCGGCGGCTGGCGGCTGAACTTCTGGTTCATGGCCAGCTTCGGCGTGGCGGTGGGCCTGGCCGGCTTGCTGCGCCTGAGCGAGAGCCGTTCGGAGGAGACCACCGCGCATGCGGCGAGCGAGAGCCCGCTGCAGGCCTATCTGGCCCTGATGCGCGAGCCCCGGCTGGTGGGCTATGCGCTGGCCGGCGCGCTGAACGGAGCGACGCTCTTCACCTATATCGCCTCGTCGCCGGACCTGCTGATCAAGACCTACGGCATCCCCGCCTCGGCGTTCGGCTGGGTGTTCGGGTTGAACGCGGTGGGGATCATCGGCTCGAACCAGGTGAACCGCTTCCTGCTGCGCCGGCGCACGCCTGACCAGGTGCTGGCCAAGGCCAGTCTCATCTCCGTTGGCTTTGCCGTGCTCCTGATGGTCGCCGCGGTGACGGGGATCGGCGAACGGTGGAGCGTGCTGCCACTGCTTTTCCTGCTGCTCTCCAGCTACGGCTTCATGCAGGGCAACACCATGGCCGGAGCCCTGAATGTCGATCCGCGCCGGGCCGGCGCCATCTCGGCGCTGATGGGGGCGGTCTCGTTCGGCACCGGCGCGGTCGCCTCGGCCGCCGCAGGCGTGCTGCATGACGGCACGCCCCGGCCCATGGCGGTAGTGATGCTGGCGGCCCTGATCGGCTCAGGGCTCTGCCTGCATCTGCTGGCGCTACCGAAGCAGTCGACCAAGCTCCCCGCCTAGATCGGATCCACGCCGCGGGCCGCCCAGACCAGGATCGCCCAGCCGGCCAGGAAACTTAAGCCCCCGAACGGGGTCACGATGCCGACCCAGCGCGGCGCGCCGAACGCCAGGGCGTAGAGGGAGCCGGAGAACAGCAACACGCCGCTCAGGAAGAAGGCCGGGGCGAACCGCGCCCGCCGCGCGCCGACCTGCATGAAGGTGGCGCAGGCGAAGGTGGCCATGGTGTGCATGAAACCGTACATGGCGCCGGTCCTGAGCAGCTCCTGCGCCCGCGGGTCGCCTTCCATGCCATGGGCCGCAAAGGCCCCGACCGCCACGGCCACGAAGCCGCCCGCTGCGGCGAAGGTCATCCAATTGCGGCGGCTCCAGAGGCCCATCAGCCCCAAACCTGCGGGCGGCGGTCCTTCCAGGGGGCTTCGTTCTCCAGCTGGGCGGCCAGGCGGAAGAGGGTGGCTTCGTCGGCGTATTTGGCGGTGAACATCATGCCGATCGGCAGGCCGTCCTGGGACATGCCCAGCGGCAGGGAGATCGACGGCTGGCCCGAGAAGTTGAACGGCGCGCAGTAGGGATAGAGCTGGGCCTGGCGTTCATTGACCTCGCGAGGGGGAACGGCGACCGGGTCCAGCCAGCCGATCTCGGGGGCCGGGGCCGTCATCACCGGCGTCAGGTAGGCGTCCAGGTTCTCGAAGGCCGCCAGGGTGCGGTAGTTCATCGCCCGCATCGCCTGCAGCGACCGCATCGCCTCGGCCCCGGTGACCCGGCGGCCCGCCTTGAGCGAGGCCCAGGTCAGCGGCTCCAGCTCATCCGGCTCCGGCTCGCGCCCGATCTCGTCGATGATCCGGCTCATCCCGCCGGCGAAGTTGGCGCCGCCCGCGGGCCCGCGGGCGAGGTTGAGGGCGCGGAAATCGACGTCCAGGCGCCGCTCGAAGACGTCGTGGCCGAGTTGGCTCAGCAGAGCGACCGTCGCCAGAAGCGTCGCCTCGACGTCGGGATGCAGTTCGCGGCCGGCGCGCCAGCCGATCCGCAGCCGCCCGGGGCTGGCCTGGATCTCCTCCATGTACGGCCGCGCCTTCGGCGGCGGCGCATAGGGCGAGGCGGGGTCGGGATAGCCGGTGGCGTCCAGCATGGCCGCGGAGTCGCGCACGGTGCGGGTCATCACATTGTCGACCACCAGGCCATAGGCGTAGTCGTAGCCGTCCGGCCGGTTCGGATTGCGGTCGCGGGTGACCTTGAGGCCGACCACCCCGCAGCACGCCGCCGGGATACGGATCGAGCCCAGCCCGTCGCCGCCGTGTGCGAGCGGCACGATCCCCGCAGCCACCGCCGCAGCCGAGCCGCCGGACGAGCCGCCGGTCGAATGGCCTGGACTCCAGGGATTGCGGCAGGCGCCAAGGAAGGCGCTCTCGGTGGTCCCGGTGATGCCGAACTCCGGCAGGTTGGACTTGCCGACGGGCACGACGCCGGCCTGCCGGTAGCGGCGCGTGAGCCCGCCGTCCTCGGCGTCGACTACATGGCGGCAGAACCGGCTGCCCGAGGTGCGCGGCCAGCCCGCCACCGGCATATGCAGGTCCTTGATCAGGAACGGCACGCCCTTGAACGGACCGTCCGGCAGGTCGCCGGTCGCCCAGCGCCGCGCGTCGTCATAGCCCTTGTAGACCACCGCGTTGAGGGTCGGATTGTGCTTTTCGATACGCTCGATGGCGGCCTCGACAAGTTCCAGCGGCGTCACCGCCTTTTTGGCGACCAGTTCGGCCAGGCCCAGGCCGTCGTAGTCCGCGTAATCGGGCATTTCCATGGACTTACCTCGTGCCGCCGGTGGTCAGGAAGGCCAGCTTGGGCACCGGCTGCAGGGACGCCGATTGCCGTTTGAGCTCGCCGAAGGCCCCGTCGGCGGCGTCGAGCGCGGCCTCGATGTCGGCTTCGGTCATGGCCGCGCAGAGGAACATGTTGTGCCACGGGTGCACGTAGACGCCGCGCTCCAGCATGGCGCTGGAGAAGCAGAAGCCCTTCCTGAGGTCTGGATCGTCGTCGAACAGGAAGAGCGGCATGGTCACCGGCCCGGTCTGGCGGAACGCGAACCCGGCCGCCGAGGCGCGCTCGGCGAGGCCTGCGCGCAGCCGCTCGCCGAGCGTGGTGATCCGCTCCAGGTAGTCGGTCCCGCGCACCAGCCCCAGCGTCTCAAGCGCGGCGGCCATGGGCGCGGCCTGGAACCAGAAGGAGCCGGTGACGAAGATCGAGGCGGCGGCCTTGCGGGCCTTATCATTGCCGAGCAGGGCCGAGAGGCCATGGCCATTGGCGAGGCACTTGCCCCAGGTCGAGAGGTCCGGCTGCACGCCGATCTTCGACCAGGAGCAGTCGCGCGCCAGCCGCAGGCCCGCGCGGACGTCGTCGACGATCAAGAGGGCGCCGGTCTGGTCGCAGAGTTCGCGGGCCCTGCGCGCATACGCAGGATTGGGCTCGGCCTGATCGATGAAGGCGTCGTGCTTAAAGGGCGCGGCGAAAATGCAGGCGAGGTCGTCGCCGGCCTGAGCCACCGCGGCCTCCAGGCTCGCCACGTCATTGTAGTCGCAGAGGATCTGGTAGGCGCGGTCGGTCTCCAGGGCGCCGGTCGGCCGCGGCACGCACCAGGGGGCCGCGCCGTGATAGGCGCCCTTGGCCCGGATGACGATCTTGCGCCGGGTGTGCGCCCGCGCCGCGGTCAGAGCCATGGTGGTGGCGTCGGTGCCGTTCTTGCAGAACATCGCCCAGTCTGCGTGGCTGACCATGGCGACCATGGCCTCCGCCAGCTCGACCATCAGGGCGGTCGGGCCGGTGAGGGTGTCGCCAAGGCCAAGCTGGCGGACAAAGGCGGCGTCGATCTGCGGATTAGCGTAGCCGAACAGATTCGGGCCGTAGGCGCACATCAGGTCGAGGTATTTGCGCCCGTCGACGTCCCAGATGTGGGCGCCTTCGCCGCGCTCGAAATACTGCGGGTAGTCGTCGGGCAGCAGGGCCGTGGACTGGTGGCCGTACATGCCGCCGGGGATCACCGCCTCGGCGCGTTCGCGCAGTTCCCGGTCACGACTGTTGCTGGCCGGCATGGGCGTCTCCCTGATCGTTGATCAGACATTACGCGCGGGCGCGGCGGCGTCCACCGGGACTCCGCGCCAAATGATCGGGGACCGGCGACTCCGTGTAAGGCCCAGGAACCATGCCGCTCACCGTGCGCCTTGGCCTCTTCTACGGGGCGATCTTCATCGGGACGGGGGTCAGTTCGCCCTATCTGCCGGTGTGGTTCGCCCACCACGGACTGTCGGGCAGCCGGATCGGGCTGATCCTGTCGCTGCCGATGATGGCCAGGGCCTTCACAGCCCCGCTGCTGGCGGTCTGGGCGGATAGCTTCAAGCTCCGGCGCACCGCCTTGATCGTCCTGTCGCTGGGCGTGACGGTCGCCTACGCGGCCATGGTGGCGCCGATGGGCTTCGCCGGCTGGGCGGTGGTCTGGTTCGCGGCGTCTTCGATGTACACGACCCTGTCGCCGCTGGCGGACGTGATTGTACTGCGCCGCGCGCGGATCGATGGCTTCAACTACGGCTGGCCGCGGGGCATCGGCTCGGCGGCCTTCATCGTCGGCAATGTCGGCATGGGGGCGATCCTGACCCACGGATCGCCGGAATTTGTGCTGGTCTGGATGATCGCCGCCGTCGCAGTGACGGCGCTCGCCGCGCGGTTCCTGCTGCCGCCCGACCCGGTGCACGAAGAGGGGCACGTCAGCGACCTTTCAGACCGGATGGCGGGCCTGTCAGGCCTTCTACGCGACCCGGCGTTCATGACCGCGGCGGTGTCGGCGGGCCTGATCCAGTCGGCGCACGCCTTCTACTATGCGTTCTCGACTCTCGCTTGGAAACGCCAGGGAATCCCGGAGGATATGACCGGCATCCTGTGGGCCGTGGGCGTCTCGGCCGAGATTGTCTTCATGTGGTTCCTGGAGCCGTGGCGGCGACGGATGGGGCCGCGGAACCTGCTGACGCTCGGCGCGGCGGCGGCGATCGTGCGATGGAGCGCGCTGGCGGTCGCGCCGCCGCTCTGGCTGCTGTTCCCGCTGCAGGCGCTGCATGCGCTGAGCTATGCCGCGACCTTCTTCGCCTCGCTGCTGCTGGTGGAGCGGCTGTCGACGCCGCGCAACGCGTCGGCCGCCCAGGCGCTCAACTCGGCGCTTTCCGGCGGGGTGCTGTCGGGCCTGGCGACCATGGCGTCCGGACCGCTGTTCGACCGGTTCGGCGCGCGGGGCTATCTGCTGATGGCGGCGATGTGCGCGGTGGGGCTGATCGGGGCCGTCAGGCTCTATGGCCTGCGCCGGCTCGATCCGGCCTGAGCGGAGCGGGCGTTTCCCGGACGACTCCGGCGGCTTCGCCATGAATGCCTTGCTCGACCGGTTACTGGCCTTTGGGGGAAGCCGGGACGGTGAGCATAATGGGAGCATGTTTGCATTCGACGCCCCGGCTCCTACCATTCGCCGGAGACCCCGTGAAAAGGGTTGGGGCGTCAGCAAATGGCTAGCGACACCAGCGCCAAGCGAGATTTGCCTCTGCACAGAGCTTGGCTTCGGCTGGCCTATGCTGTCGCGAACATTTTCAGATCCAATATCGAGGCGCGGCGAGTCCTTTGGGGAGAGGCGACACTTCACCGAATGCGCAAGATCTTTACTTCACGGGTCGCGAAATTGCGGAAGCTCAGCAGAGAGGAGTCTCTTCTTTCATTTTTGATCAATCACGTCAGGGTGGTGTTAAGATTTTCGTCCCGAAAATATGATATATATAGGAATAATATTCCAAAAATCTCGACGAGATACACCCGAGAATATCTATCCACTGAACTTTCTGTTGTGGAGAAGAGGGATATATTTCTATTCCATCACCTTTTATTGATAAAGAGATTTAACCCATCCTCCATGAATATGATGGCAAGGTCTAATTTGAATATTTGGAATATAGAAGTCAATAGAAATAAGTATTCCATTGTAATGAGTATGGATAAGAGTAAGTGCGGAGAAGGTGATGTTGTCCTTGAATTCATCGAGAATAAGACCTGCTTATTTGATCTGTCTTTCACATTTGCGCCCGGCTGCGTCGTCGGTTCTGAAGATGCGTCGGTCGTCCTCATCACTCGCCTACAGGGGCGTCCAAATCGGTTCGATGCGATCCGGCGCGCCACGAAGGCCTGCGGAGACATCTTTCCGGGTCACGTCCTGCTGGGCGCGGCGGAGGGTGTCGCCGGGACGGTCGATATTACGAGGGTGTGTGGTGTGGGTACCCACCAACAGCTGTCCAGCCGCTGGGGGAACGGGCGCTTCAACTACGACGGCTTCTGGGAGGAGCTGTTCGAGGAGCGTTGCGGCGCCTGGTACACGGCGGCGGTGCCAATTCCGCGAAAGCCCCTGAGCGAAGTCTCGAAGGCCCATCGTCGCAGGACTAAGCGCAAGCGGCTGTTCAAGGACGCTGTTGCGAACGAAGTCGGGCGATCGCTCGCTCCGCACCTGCGGTAGATTTCACAGCTCTCACGTATCTGTGCGGTAGCCGCTTGCCGGACACTGGGGCGGGTCGCCTAATGTCCGCTCGAGCGTGGAGGACAGGCATGCGTTCATTGAGCGTTTCCAAGCCTTGGGGCCTTGACGAGATCAAGGTGGTCGAGGCGCCCGATCCGGTCCCCGGCCATCGCGAGGTGCTGGTGCGGATGCGCGCGGTGTCGCTGAACTACCGCGACCTCCTGATGGTGAGCGGCATGTACGGCCGCATGCCGGCCACGACCGGCGCGATCACGCCCTTCTCCGACGGTTGCGGGATCGTCGAGGCGGTGGGGCCGGGCGTGACGCGGCTGCAGCCGGGAGACCGGGTGGCGACGATGTTCTTCCAGGACTGGATCTCCGGCTCGCCGACGCTGGCGAAGCTCTCGTCGTCGCTCGGCTCACCGATCCCAGGCGCCGGCCGCGAGTTGGCGGTGTTCAGCCAGGAGGGGCTCTCAAAGGTCCCGGACTTCCTCACCGATCAGCAGGCGGCGACCTTGCCGTGCGCGGCCCTGACCGCCTGGCGGGCGTTGTTCGAGGACGCGGACCTACGCCCCGGCGACACGGTGGCGCTGCAGGGAACCGGAGGGGTCTCGATCTTCGGCCTGCAATTCGCCCATGCGGCGGGCCTGCGCACCGTGATCACCTCGTCCTCCGACGAGAAACTGGCGCGAGCCAAGGCGATGGGCGCCGACCACCTGGCCAACTATCGAACCGATCCGGAATGGTCGAAGGCGGTGCGCGCGGCGACCGGCGGCGTGGGCGCGGACCTGATCATCGAGGTCGGCGGCGGCGGCACCATCGAGCAGAGCATGAAGGCCATCAGGATTGGCGGCCACGTGGCCATCGTGGGCGTGGTGGCGGGCCCGGGCTCGGGCTTCAACACTGCCGCCCTGATCGGCAATTCGGCGAGGCTGCAGGGCGTGTCGGTGGGCTCGCGCGATATGTTCGAGGCCATGTGCCGCCTGATCGAGTTGCATCGCATCGAACCGGTGGTCGACAAGGTCTTCCCCTGGACCGAGGCGAAGGCGGCCTTCGCCGCCATGCGGGGCGGCGAGCATTTCGGGAAGATCGTGCTGGAATTCTGATCCCGGCGTAGGCTTGGCCAAGACCTGTGGAAGGATGCCATGAAAACCAAAGGAATCAATCACCTGGCGCTGGTCTGCCGCGACATGGTCGAGACGGTGGCGTTCTACGCCGGCGCGCTCGGCATGCCGCTGGTGAAGACTGTGGCCCTGCCGGATGGCGGCCAGCATTTCTTCTTCGATTGCGGTGGTGGCGCGCTGCTGGCGTTCTTCTGGTGGCCGGACGTCCCGGCAGCCGCGCCGGGGATCGCCTCGGTGAAGGATTTCCCGGCCGAGCCGCGCTCGGCGGTGGGCTCGATGAACCACGTGGCCTTCGACATGGACGAGAGCGAGCTGGAAACCTCGATCGAGCGGCTGCGGGCCGCGGGCGTGCACGTCTCCGTGCCGATCGTCGTCAATCATGACGACAGCCCGATGGGCGTGGCTCGCGAGATGCACGAGGGCGTCTGGGTGCGCTCGGTCTATTTTCGCGATCCCAACGGCATTATGCTGGAGTTCGCTGCCACCTTGCGCGATTTCCGCCCGGACGACGTGGCCCACACGCCTGGCCGCGCGCTGACGGCGGCGGGCGCCTGACGTGCCGCGCCTGAGGCAGGTCAGCCGCGCTGAGGCCACCTCCGATGTCGTCCTGAAGACTTACGACCTGTTGTTCGGCGACCGCGATCCGGTGGCCGAGCCCGGCACGACCACAGGCACCAGCGGCGACTGGTGGACGGTATTCGCCCTGGTCCCGGACGTGCTGGAACACGCCAACCGCGGTTTCGCCCTCTACCGCAGCTCGAAGCGCAAGCTGGATCCGGTGCTGCGCGAGCTCGCGCAGACCCGCGTCGGCTGGGCCAAGGCCAGCCAGTTCGTCTACTCTCAGCACTGCAAGTCCCTACGCGGCCTGAACGTCGAGGAGGCGAAGATCGCCGCTATTCCGCACTGGCAGGTCGCCGACTGCTACGACGGCAAGGAACGCGTGGTCCTGGCCTATGCCGATTGCCTGGCGCTGCAGGCCGGACGCACGCCGGATGCGGTGTTCGAAGCCCTGAAGGCCTTCCTCTCTGACGAGGAGATCCTGGAGCTGACCTACATCGCCTGCCTCTACGACATGCATGCGGTGATGAGCCGCGCGCTGCGCACCGAATTCGACGACCGCGACGATCCGATGGTCGAAGTGGTGGCCCCGGCGGATTTTAGCGGTCAGGACTTCCTGGATATTGGTCGGAGACGTTGAGTCTTGTGGGGTCACCAATGTTCCCCTGCCTGAAGGCTTAATGAGTAGTTTCAGTAATCATTTGGAAACCTGCGACATATTGGTAAATACCAGATTCAGTATGTAGGTTGACCACGGTTTAATCTCGTTGGGCGTAGATGTTCTCCTCGCCCGGGGAGATATCCATGACCGTAGGTACTGTGAATTCGGCCTTTCCGACCGGCACAGACATGGATCAGATCGACGTTGGCCTGTTTGCTGCCGGCACGAACAGCGCCGAAAGCGCGTCGGGCTTCACGGTCACGATCGGCTCGGAAGTCCTGGTCATCGGCGGCTCGGGCCTGACCTACGACGGCTCGGGGACCGTGACCGGCGGTACGATCACGGCGATCCAGGACTCCTATCAGGGCGCGGTGAATTTCAATCTCAACGGCGTCTCGCTGTCGGCCGCGTCGCTGGTGAGTTGGGCGGCCGCCGACGACAACACCTCGCTGATGAACAGCCTGTTCTCCGGGGCCGACACGATCACCGGCGGTCCGCTGGACGACATCCTGCGCGCCTATGGCGGCAATGACTCCATAGCCGGCGGGGCCGGGGACGACACCCTCGACGGCGGCGCTGGGTCCGACACGATCGACGGGGGGGCTGGTCACGACGTGATCATCACCGGCGGCGGCGCCGACACGATCATCATCGAGAAGGGCCAATCGGCCGTCTCGTCGGCGGCGGCCGATGTGATCACCGATTGGACCTCCAGCGACACCCTGACCTTCGCCCACGGCCCGGTCGGGGCCTCGGACTATGTGGAGACCACCGCGGCGAGCTTCGCGGCCGCGACCACCACCGCCAACGGGCTGATCGCGGCCGGAACCGCCGACGTGGTGGTCGTGGCGGTCGGCGCCGACCTGGTGGTGTTCGCCGACAGTGGCAACGACAACGGCGTTGCGGATGACGCGGTGGTGCTCCAGGGGCGCAGCCTGACCGACATCAGCATCAGCAACTTCACGCTGAGCCCGGCGCCGGTCGTCACCTCGCCGCCGCCGCCGCCGCCTCCGCCGCCCCCGCCGCCGCCCACCACGACACCGCCGCCGCCGACCGGTGGCTCGGCGGGCGCGCCCGTCGTCGTCGTCCTCGACGGCACCGACGGAGACGACCGGCTGACGGCCAATGCGACGGTGACGGAGATCCACGCCGGCGCGGGCAACGACACGGTGATCGGCGCCTCGGTGGCCGACTATCTGCGTGGCGACGACGGCAACGACTCGCTCCAGGGCGGCTCGGCCTTCGATGACATCAACGGCAACAAGGGCAACGACACCATCGACGGCGGGAGTGGCGGTTCCGACTGGCTGGTCGGCGGCCAGGGCGACGACCTGATCACCGCGCATCACAGCCAAAACCTGATCTACGGCAACCTGGGCAACGACACCCTGATCAGCGGCGACGGCGTGGATATCGTGCGCGGCGGCCAGGGCGACGACTCGATCGTCGGCGGGGCCGGTAACGATTTCATTTCCGGCGACCGCGGCAACGACACCGAGAGCGGCGGGGCCGGCGCCGACACGTTCCACTTCTCGCAGGACGCCGGCATCGACAAGGTTTTGGACTTCAACTACGCCGAAGGCGACCGCGTACAACTCGACCCCGGCACCACCTATACCGTGAGCCAGGTGGGTTCCGACACCATCATCGACACCGGCGGCGGCAACGAGATGATCCTGGTGGGCGTGAAGCTTTCCAGCCTGCCGTCCGATTGGATATTCGGCGCCTGAGGCGCCGCCGCCTGATCCAAATCGAGCCATGGGTTCCGGGCTAAAACCCGGCCGCGCCGCCGCCCCGTAGGGGCGGCGACGAGTCCACGTCTGGCCCTGTGATTGCAGTCGAGCTGACCGAGTGTCCGAAAATGGGCGCTGGGGAGTCTCGACATGCCGCTGCCCACGGAAACCGTCAGCCAGGCCGGCAGTGGCCTCATCTTCCAGAACTGGTACGGCGATGGCGTCACCGACGCCTTCCGCAGCGCGATCCTCACCGCCGAACACGACTTCCAGAGCCACTTCACCAATCCGGTGACCGTGGTGATGAGCTTCGACCTGCAGCCGATGAGCGCCGACTTCAGCGCCCGCAACGATTTCAACATCGTGACGGTGAGCTACGACACCCTTGTCTCCGCGCTGAAGGCCCACGCCACAACCACCGACGACCTGACCGCCATCGCCGGCCTGCCGACCAGCGACCCGTCGCACGGCCTGGGCTTCAATCTCGCCGCGCCGGAAGCGCGTGTTCTGGGCCTCGCAGAGCCGACCTTCAGCATCGACGACGCGGTCGTGCTGAACGGCGATATCGGCTTCACCTTCGGCCAGGACGCCGTCGCCGCCATCGAGCACGAGATGTCTGAGGGCGTGTTCGGCCGTCTGGGGAGCCTGGGCGTCGATAACCAGCCCTTCGAGCCCATGGACCTGTTCCGTTTCACCGCGAATGGGGTGCGCGACTACACCGGCGGCCAGGACGGGCAATCGGCCTTCTTCGGCCTCGACGGCGCCCACGTCACGGACCTTCAGTTCCACAATTCGATCAACAGCGCCGGCGCCGACGACGGCTTCGACCTGGGCGACTGGGCGCACACGGTGGGCGACGCCTTCGGCCCAGACGGCCCGCAGTCGGCGGGCGCGATGTCGGCCACGGACCTCCAGTCGCTCGACGTCATCGGCTGGACCCCGGCGGGTGGGACCGGGCCAACCGGCGGCTCGGCGGGCGCGGCGACCTCGGCGGCGGCGGGCCAGGTAATGTCCGCCTCCGCCACCGCGACCCAGGTCCAGGGCGGGGCCGGGAACGACACCATCACCGGCGCGCCGGTGGCCGACTACCTGCGTGGCGGCGACGGGAACGACTCGGTCCAGGGCGGCAGCGCTTTCGACGACATCAACGGCAACAAGGGCGACGACACCATCGACGGCGGCTCAGGCGGCGGCGACTGGCTGGTCGGGGGCCAGGGCGACGACCTGATCGTCTCACACCACGGCGACGACGTGCTCTACGGCAACCTGGGCAACGACACCCTGCGGGGCGGCGACGGCGCGGAGATCATCCGCGGCGGCCAGGGCGATGACTCGATCACGGGCGGTGCGGGAAACGACTTCATCTCCGGCGACCGGGGCAATGACACCGAGAGCGGCGGGGCCGGCGCCGACACCTTCCACTTCTCGCAGGACGCCGGCGTCGATCGGGTGCTGGACTTCAACTACGCCGAAGGCGACCGCGTGCAGCTCGATCCGGGAACCACCTACACGCTCAGCCAGGTTGGGTCCGACACCATCGTCGACACCGGGAACGGCAATGAGATGATCCTGGTGGGCGTGAAGCTTTCCAGCCTGCCATCGGACTGGATCTTCGGGGCCTAACGCTGGAGCCAGGCGAAGATCGCCTCGGCGGCCTGTTCGGCGGAGAGCTGTGTCGTGTCGATGCGGATCTCGGCGTTTTCCGGGGCCTCATAGGGGCTGTCGACGCCCGTGAAGTTCTTCAACTGCCCGGCGCGGGCCTTGGCGTAGAGCCCCTTCACGTCGCGCTTTTCCGCCTCGGCGATGGGCGTGTCGACGAAGACCTCGACGAACTCGCCTTCGGCCATCAGCTCGCGCGCCATTCGCCGCTCGGCGCGGAAGGGCGAAATGAAGCTGACCAGCACGATCAGGCCGGCGTCGACCATCAGCTTGGCCACCTCGGCCACGCGGCGGATGTTCTCGACGCGGTCCTCCTCGGTGAAACCCAGGTCCTTGTTCAGGCCGTGGCGCACATTGTCGCCGTCCAACAGGTAGGTGTGGCGGCCCTCGGCCAGCAGCCGCTTCTCCACCAGGTTGGCGATCGTCGACTTGCCGGCGCCGGAAAGGCCGGTCAGCCAGACGACCTGCGCCTTCTGGCCCTTGGCGGCAGATCGCGTCTGCTTGTCGACATCCATCGCCTGCCAGTGGATGTTCTGGCTGCGGCGCAGGGCGAAGTGCAGCAGGCCCGCGCCCACCGTGCGGTTTGAAATCCGGTAGATCAGGATGAAGCCGCCGAGGTCGTGGTTCTCGGCATAGGGATCGAAGGCGATCGGCGCATCGAGCGCCAGGTTGCAGACGCCGATCTCGTTGAGCTCCAGCTTGCGCGCGGCCAGTTGCTCGAGCGTATTGACGTTGACCTTGTACTTGGGCTCGGCGACCTGGGCGGTGACCGTGCGGGTTCCGAGTTTCAAGAGGTACGGGC
>NZ_DATAPY010000139.1:0-65092 GCF_036264965.1 Phenylobacterium sp. | reverse complement strand
CTCCCTGGTCGGCATGGCCGCCTGCCTGGTGGCGGTGGCGGCGATCCATACGCCGGCCGCCTATGGCATCGCCTCGCCGGAGGGCGGCGTGGTCACCCATTCGCTGATCGAGCTGGCCGTGGGCCTGGCCATCGGCGCGGTGACCTTCACCGGCTCGGTGATCGCCTTCGCCAAGCTGAACGGCAATATGAGCGGCGCGCCGATCCTGCTGCCCGCCAGACACCTGCTGAACCTGGCGCTGGCGGTGGGCATCGTGGCGCTGATCGTCCTTCTGGTGATGAGCGGCGGGACCGCGCTCTGGGCCTTCTGGGGCGTCTTCGCGCTCAGCCTGATCGTCGGGATCACCCTGATCATCCCGATCGGCGGCGCCGACATGCCGGTCGTGGTCTCGATGCTGAACAGCTACTCCGGCTGGGCCGCGGCGGCGCTGGGCTTCACGCTGGAGAACACCACCCTGATCATCACCGGCGCCCTCGTGGGCTCGTCCGGCGCGATCCTCAGCTACATCATGTGCAAGGCGATGAACCGCAGCTTCATCTCTGTGATCCTGGGCGGCTTCGGCGCCGACGACAGCGCCGCGGCCGCTGGCGGCAAGGTCGAGACCCGGCCGGTGAAGCAGGGCTCGGCGGACGACGCCGCCTTCATCATGAAGAACGCCTCCAAGGTGATCATCGTCCCCGGCTACGGCATGGCGGTCAGCCAGGCGCAGCATGCGCTTCGCGAGATGGGCGACAAGCTGAAGGCGGAAGGCGTCGAGGTGAAGTACGCCATCCACCCTGTCGCTGGCCGCATGCCCGGCCACATGAACGTCCTGCTGGCCGAGGCCAACGTTCCCTACGACGAGGTCTTCGAACTGGAAGACATCAACGCCGAGTTCCCCACCGCCGACGTGGCCTTCGTGATCGGCGCCAACGACGTCACCAACCCGGCCGCCAAGACCGATCCGCAGAGTCCGATCTACGGCATGCCGATCCTGGACGTGGAGAAGGCGCGCACGGTGCTGTTCGTGAAGCGCGGCATGAGCTCCGGCTACGCCGGCGTCGAGAACGAGCTCTTCTTCCGTGACAACACCATGATGCTGTTCGGCGACGCCAAGAAGATGGTCGAAGGCATTTTGAAGAGCCTTTAGGCGCCGCTTCGACAGGCGTTTTTCCGATTTATTGCGAAGCCGCGGCGGTGCTGACCTTCCCGCGTCACATTGGCCTGACCATATGCGGAGCGTCCTGAAATCGGAGGCGCTCCATGAAGTACAATCAACTCGGCCGCACGGGCCTATTCGTCTCCGAGATCTGCCTGGGCACCATGACTTTCGGCGGGTCCGAAGACACCGGCATATGGAAGACGATCGGTGCCCTGCAGCAGGGCGAGGTGGACGGCATCGTCGGCCGCGCCCTGGAGTCCGGGGTCAACTTCTTCGACACAGCGGACGTCTATTCCTTCGGCGAGTCCGAGAAGCTGTTCGGCCAGGCGCTCCAGAACCTGGAGGTCAAGCGCTCCGACGTCGTCATCGCCACCAAGGTCTTCGGCGAGATGGGCCCGCGGCCCAACGACCGCGGCGCCTCGCGAGGCCACATCATGGACTCGGTGCGCGGCAGCCTGGAGCGCCTGCAGACCGACCACATCGACCTCTATCAGATCCACGGCAACGACACGGTCACGCCCATCGACGAGACCCTGCGTGCGCTGGACGACCTCGTAAGCCAGGGTTTGGTCCGCTACATCGGCGTCTCCAACTGGGCGGCCTGGAAGATCGCCAAGGCGCTCGGTCTGTCGGAAGCCAAGGGTTATGCCCGCTTCGAGACCCTGCAGGCCTATTACTCGATCGCCGGCCGCGACCTGGAGCGTGAGCTGGTCCCGATGCTGAGCGAGGAGAAGCTCGGCCTGATGGTCTGGTCGCCGCTGGCTGGCGGGCTGCTCAGCGGCAAGTTCGGGCCCGGCTCGAACAACCCGGAGGGCTCGCGCCGCACCACCTTCGACTTCCCGCCGGTGGACAAGGACCGCGCCTGGAAATGCATCGAGGTGATGCGCGAGGTGGGCGAAGCCCACGGCGCGTCTGTGGCCCGCGTGGCTCTGGCCTACATTCTCCAGAAGCCCTTCACGATGAGCATCATCATCGGCGCCAAGACCCTGGAGCAGCTGGACGACAACCTGGCCGCCGTCGACCTGACGCTCAGCGCTGACGACATGGCCAAGCTGGACGAAGTCTCGCAACTGCCCAGCGAATATCCCGGCTGGATGTTCGCCCGTCAGGGCGGAAACCGCCGGCCCAAGCCCTTCGTCAAGGCGAGCTAGCGCCCATGTCCGTCGCCTTCGCCCACCCGACCCCCAAGCCGCCGCGCGGCGAGATGGTCGATGTGGGCGGCCGGCGGCTGCGGATGGTGCGCGCGGGGCCCAGGAACGAACGGCCCATCGTCGTCCTCGAGCACGGCGCCTTCGGCTGCGCCTCGGATTGGGCGGAAGTGCAGGAACGGCTGACGGCCAGGGGGCTCTCCAGCCTGGCCTATGACCGCGCCGGCCTCGGCCACTCCGAGCCGGGCCCGAAGCCGCGCGACGGCACATCCATCGTGGCCGACCTGGCGGCTCTGCTGCGCGAGATCGAGGAGCCCGGCCCCTATGTGCTGGCCGGCCACTCCATGGGCGGGCTGATGGTGCGGCTCTACGCGCTGACCCACCCCGATCAGGTGCTGGGCGTGGTGCTGGTGGACGCGGTGACCCCGGACGTCATCACCCATCCTATCGGCGGCAAAGGCGTCGACGCTTTCAGCCGCATCTTGGGCTGGACCAGCGAAGGCGCGAAGTACGGCATGATGCGCCCCGTGGCGGCGGTGGCCGGCGACCGCATCGGCCTGCCGCCGGAAGCCTCGGCCGAGAAGCGCCACATCTATGGCCTGGCCTCCCATGCCCATTGGGCGTCGCAGGAGGTGAACCAGTGGCGCGCCACCTCCGACCAGGCCCGCGCGGCGGACTTTCCGCCGGCGATGCCGATCGCGGTGATCACCGCCGGGGCGCGGACCGTCACGGCGCTGAAAGAGATCCAGTCGGTTCCGGCGCTGGCCTCGCAGAACGGCTACATCGAGCATGTGGCCGGCGCCGGCCACGCCAACCTGCTCGGCCGCCGCTTCGCCGATCCGATCGTGCGCGGCGTGGAGCACGTCCTGGCGACGGCGCACCGCTAGAGCGGCTCGGTCTCCACGGCCCCGCAGGCGGCCAGCAGACGCGGGTGACTCAGCGGGCGGACTGTGAGCGCGACGGCTGCATCCGTCGTGACAGGCGTCGTCCGGCGGGCCGCGACGATGACCTCCGTGGCGCCGTCGGCGGTGACCTCAAAGCGGCCATCCCAGACAGCGATCTGTCCCGCGCCCAGTTTGATCGGGGCCAGGCCGCCGCGAGCGGCCTCGCCCGGCTCGCGTCCGAATCTCACCACGCCGGCCTTCGCCTCGACACGGGCGCCGGCGAGGCTGGCGGTAAAGTCTTCTTCGCTGGTGATCCGGGCCGCCAGCCGCTCCGTCTTGGCGCGTTGCGGCGGGCGAGCCGTGCCGGCCGCGCAGAGACAGGCGGCGGAGAGGAAGCGCGCAAGGGCGTCGGGCCGGGCGGCGCGAAGGACGGCTCGGTCGATCTCAAGTCCTGCCGTGTCGTCCTGCCGCGTCGCCAGGGCGAGCGCCTTGGCGGACGCCCGGGCCTTCGAAGCCGGCGCCGCGGCGCCCATCGCCAGGGTCTGCCGCGCACGCGGCCGGGCATAGGCCGCGTCCTCGTTGGCAGGGTCATCGAGCCAGTGTTCGCCATGGGCGGACAGCCACGCGCGCATCGCGGCGCGGCGCACGCCGAGCAGCGGCCGGAGCAGGAAGAGCCCGCGTCCCTGCGGCCAGGCGGGCGAGGGCGACCATTCGTGAGGCTCCGGCGTGGTCGAGCCGGCCTGGCGCATCAGGCGGGCCTCCAGAACGTCATCGGCGGTGTGGCCCAGCAGGATCACCCGCGCGCCGGCGTCCCGCGCGGCGTCGGCCAGCAGGGCGTGGCGTGCGGCGCGGGCGGCGGCGGGCAGGCCCGTCGCCGGCTTCTCGCCGGTCCAGGGGAGAGCGCGGAACGGCAGGCCCAGGCGCCGGGCCATGGCGGCGCAGGTCTCGGTCCAGGCGGCGCTTTCGGGCCGAAGCTGGTGATCGATGGTGAGGACGATCAGCTGGCGTCCGGCGGTCTTCGCCCAGTCGTGCGCGGCCAGCAACAGGGCCACGGAGTCGCCGCCGCCTGACAGCGCGACGGCGATGGGCCGCGGATGATCCCGCAGCAGACGGCGGTCGAGGACCTCTCCGGCCGCCTTTTCCAGACCGGGCGATAGCTTCCGGGCTGTCGCCGCTAGGTGCACTTCGCCTGCAGTCGCACCGTCGCCGCGCGGGCCTCTACGGCCGGCGGCGCCTTGGGATAGCGGCGCTTGAGCTCCGAGAGGGTCCCGCAGGCGTCGGCGGGCTTCTTCAGCTGCACCAGGGCGCGGCCCAGTTCGACCACCGCGTCGGGCGCCCAGGCCGTCTGCGGCCAGCCGCGGATCGAGCCGATGAAGGCGCTGGCGGCCTTCACATAGTCGCCCCGCACAGCCAGCGTCTTGCCCCACCAGTAACGCGCCTCGGGCGTCTTCGGCGTGTCCGGATAGGTGGTGACATAGTCGCTGAAGGCGGTCTCGGCGGCGTCGTAGTCGCCGCTCAGCATCTTCTGCCGAGCCTTGCCGAAGGCGTCGTTGGCTGACGCCGCCGCGGCCTTGGGATCGGGCGGTGGCGGCGGTTCGGGCGGCCCCGCCGGGACGACAGCGGCCGAGGCGGCGGCTTTCACCGCGTCGTCCATCTTCTGCTCGTCAGCGGCCAGGCGATCGCTCAGCGCCTTGACCTGGGCGCGCAGCGCGGTGTTCTCGCGCTTCGCCTGATCGAGGTCGTGCGAGGTGGTCTCCAGCGAGCCATTGAGCTTGGTCAGCGACTGCTCCAGATCGCCGACCTTGGTGGCGACGTCGGCCAGGCGCGAGTCGGTGTCCGCCGGCTCGACGACCACCGGGACGCCGGTCTTCTGACCCTTGAAGACGATGTCACGCAGTTCGCGAACCACGTTCTCCATGCGGTCCAGTCGTTTGGCGTCCCGCGCGTCCAGCGGATCGTCCATGGGCGTCTGGGCGAGGGCCGTGGCGAACGGGGCGGCGATCAGGCCGATCGCCGCCGCTGCGCCGAGCAGACGCAGGCGTCCGCTGCGCATCATTGCATCCGGGCGCCGCTGACGATGGCGGTGTGGGCGTTGCGGTTATGGCTTTCGGCCACTTCGCCGGCGCCAGGATCGATGGGCTTTTCCTTGCCGAAGGAGACGGTGGTGATGCGGCCGGCGGCGACGCCGTGCGCCACCAGATATTCCCGCACTGCGTTGGCTCGCCGCGCGCCGAGCGCGAGGTTGTATTCCTCGGTGCCGCGTTCGTCGGCGTTGCCCTCGATCCGCACCTGCACGGCCGGATAACGCTTCAGCCAATCGGACTGGGCGTCGAGCAGCGGCGCCGCGTCGGCGCGCACCGCGTACTGGTCGTAGTCGAAATAGACCCGGTCGCCGACGTTGACCGTGAAATCGCGCTCGGAGCCCGGGAGGGCGTTCTGCGTCACCGGCTCGGGACGCGATGGGCCCGTTGGCCCACGGGGCGCTTCCGGCCCGCGCGGCGCGGGAGCTTGGGTCGTCGGATAGGCCGGCTTCGGGTGGCTGGCGCAGGCGGCGAGCGACAGGGCTGCGCCGGCGATGAGCGTCGCTCGCAGGGCGCTCCCAGTGTTGCGGGTGATGACCATGGAAAGCGTCTCCTTCGAAAGCGCGCTGGGTCCGAGCATCGTCGGGGCGCGAGGCTAAAGATTCGTTCCGTCCGCCTTGCGGCGTAACGCCAGAGCTTCCCTGTGGAAAGGCCCCAAACGGAAGTCAGTTCAACAAGGGCGACCACGCCGGGTCCGACGCGCCGCCAGGATAGGGCATGGGTTGCAGGATTCGGCCGGTGACATCGACGCTCCAAAGCTTCGATCCGCCACCGCCGCCTTCGCGGCTGAACAGCAGGACCCGGCCGTTCGGGGCCCAGGCCGGGCCCTCGTCGAGATAGCTGGAGGTGAGGATGCGCTCGTCGGTGCCGTCGGGCTTCATGACGCCGATATGGAACTCGGCGCCGGTCTGTTTGGTGAAGGCGATGAATTCGCCCGTCGGACTCCAGACGGGCGTGGTGTAGCGGCCCTGGCCAAAGCTGATCCGCCGCGGGTTCGAGCCGTCAGCGCCCATGATGTAGATCTGCGGAGAGCCGGACCGGTCGGAATTGAAGGCGATCTTCGTCCCGTCCGGCGAGAAGGACGGCGAGGTGTCGATGGCCGGATCGGCGGTCAGCCGCGTCGTCGCGTGGTTCTTCAGGTCCATGACGAAGATGTCGCTGTTGCCGGCGCGTTCGACGGAGAAGGCTACCCGGCTGCCGTCCGGCGAGAACCGCGGGGCGAAGACCATGCCCTTGAAATCGCCCAGGCTCTCGCGGCGCGTGGTCTCGAGGTTCAGCAGATAGATCTTCGACCCCTCGGGCCGAAGCTCCATGTAGGTGATCTCCTGGCTGTTGGAGGAGAACCGCGGCGTCATGATCACCGTCGAGCCGTCGGTCAGGTAGCTGGGATTGGCGCCGTCCTGATCCATGATCGCCAGGCGCTTGGTCTTGGAGCCGCGCCCGCCGGTCTCGGCCACGAACACCACGCGGGTGTCGAAATAGCCTTTCTCGCCGGTCAGCCGCTCATAGACCGCGTCGCTGATCTTGTGCGCCACACGCCGCCAGTTCTCCGGGCTGGAGGCCATCTCACTGCCCAGCAGCTGCTTCTCAGCGAACACGTCCCACAGGCGGAAGGCGACCTGCAGGCGCGCGCCGACCACGGTTACCTGGCCATTGATCAGCGCCTGGGCGTTGATCTGCTGCCACGCGGGGAAGCGCGGTTCGACGGCGATGTTCAGGTCGCGGTCGACGAAACCCGCCGGATCCAGCGGCCGGAACAGGCCCGAGCGCTGCAGGTTGCCGCTGATCACGCCAGCGATGTCGGCGCCCACCTGGCCGCCGCCAAAGGCCGGGATGGCGATGGGCAGGGGCTGGACATCGCCGCGGTTGACGTTGACCTCGATGTCGGCGCGCGCGGCGGCGGGCGCCACAAGGGCCGCAGCCGGCAAGGCCGCCAGCACTGTCAGCAGGGTCCGTTTGGAGAAGGACGTCATCAGGAGCAGGCCTCGTTTCCCGGGAAGGTCGCGTTGACGCGCTGACCATAGAAGTCGGGGGAGATCAGTTTAAGTGCGCTCACCTCATACACCGAGCGGACGGCGCGCTCGGCGGCGGCCTTGACGATCGGGTTGGGCGAATTCTCCGAGCCGTGCGCGTTGGCCGATCCCGGATCGACCTGGCCGCCGGAGCCCACCGAGAAGGTCACCTGGATGTTGACGTCGCGGGCGCCCTCAACCTCGCAGTTGGGATGCCAGTGGCGGCGCAGCTGGGCGACCAGGCCGTTCATGGCCAGCGCCGAGACGCCTGTCCCTTGCGTCTGCCGGGCGATGGGCGCGGTCTCCGGCCGTGCGGGACCCTTGGCGGCGGAGGACGGCTTGGCCGACTTGGCCATGTTGGAGATGCTGGCGGAGAGGGCGTCGAGGTCGAGGCTCTTCTGCGGCTTGGCTGGCGGTGTGGGCTTGGCCGGCGCGGGCGCGGGGACCGGTTTCGGCTCCGGCGCGACCTTGGGCGTGGGCTTCGGCGGCGGGGCCACGGCCTTTGGCGTCGGGACGGGTGGCGTCGACTGCAGCGGGGCTTCGGGCGTGGGCTCCTCGGTCTGGGCGGTCTGCTCGACCGGCGCCTGCTCGGCGGGCCGCACGTCCTCCGACGGCGGGGCGTGCGAGACGATGGTCACCGGCACGACGGAGCCCGCCTTCAGGTCACGGCTGAAGTTCCAGGAGATCAGCAGCGCCACCGCCACGGTCACATGCAACAGCAGCGACCCCAGCATGGCAGGCGAGAGCTCCCGGCGGGTCACGGGCGATCAGGCTCCCCGGGGACAGTGGCGAGCTTGGATCCCGCGGGCTGGCCGCCCGACGACGGGCCGCCGGTGTCGGTGATCAGGTTGATCGCGGTGAAGCCGGAGGTGGAGAGCGCCGCCATCACCTGGGCCACGATGGCGTAGGGCGCCTTGCCGTCGGCGCGGACATAGATCGGCTTGTTGCTGTTGGGGCCGGCCATCTGCTGCAGCCGCGGGGCCAGGACGCCGAAGGGCACCTCGTCCTCCTTGATGAACAGCTGGCCGTCAGCGCGGATTGAGACCGTCAGCGGTTCGGCCTGATCCTGCAGGGAGCCGGCCTCGGTCTTCGGCAACTCCACCGGCACGCCGGCGGTCAGCAGGGGCGCGGAGATCATGAAGACGATCAGCAGCACCAGCATCACGTCGACGAGCGGGGTGACGTTGATCTCCGACAGCGCGCCGCGGCGGCCGCGCCCGCCGCGGCGTCTGCGGCCCCGGCCGCCGGCGGCGAAGGCGTCGTTGGCCGACAGCGCCATGGCCTAGGTCCGCTCCGCCAGGCGCCGCTGGATGGCGGTGGAGAGGTCGTCGGCGAAGCCCTCGAGGCGGCCGGCGTACTTGGCCGCGTCGGTCGAGAACTTGTTGTAGGCGATGTAGGCCGGAATGGCCGCGATCAGGCCGATGGCCGTGGCGAACAGGGCCTGGGCGATGGAGGGGGCGACGATCGCCAGCGAGGTGTTCTTCTGGATGGCGATCGACTGGAAGGCGTTCATGATACCCCAGACAGTCCCGAACAGCCCAACAAAAGGCGAGGCGGTGGCGACGATGGCCAGGGAGCCGAGGCCATCCTCCAGGCGGGCGTTCTCGCGGGCGATGGCGGCGTCGAGCACGCGGTCGATGCGTTGGATCAGGAAGGCGGCCTGGGTGTCGGTGGCGAGGCCCTTGTTGCGGGCGTCACGCCATTCGCGCAGCGCGCCCTGCAGCATGCGCGGGAGCGCGTGGCGGGGCCGCTCGCCGGCCGCGGCGGCGACGTCTTCCAGGCTCTTGCCGGACGCCACGTCGTCTTCGAATCGGTTGGCGTCGCGGGTGAGCGACGAGAAGCGGAAGGTCTTGTCGAGGATCACGGTCCAGGACCAGAGCGAGGCCGCGCCCAGGCCCAGCATGACCAGTTTCACGACCCAGTCGGCCTTCATGAACAGGACGAAGAAGTTGAAACTCTCTGGCGTGATAGCGGCGGCGGAATCCATGCGAGGCCAGGAGCTCCCAAGACAAGACGCGAATCGGCGGAGGAATTCGGTGGTGGCGCTGTGCGGTGGCGAACTTATGGCGGATCGGTATTTGAGGATTCGGCAAACAAAGGCGCCAGCGCCTCGGCCATGCCCGATGGCGGCTTGCGCGCCCGGCCCTTGAGGTCGATGCACGCAGCTTCAACCTGCGCCGCCGCAATCAGTTCCTCGCCGCGGGTGATGCGCTGGCTGATGAACAGGCGTGGGCCCCTGACGCTGTCGTAGGTCGTACGCACCAGGAGCGCGTCGTCGATGCGCGCGGCGCGTTTGAAGTCGACGGTGATGTGGGTGATCGTGAAAGCCGCCGGATCGGGCCGCTCCAGCAGGGCCGAATGGCTGACGCCGACCACTCGGAAGAAGTCGCTCCGCCCACGCTCGAAATAGCGCAGGTAGTTGGCGTGATAGACGACGCCGGTGAAATCGGTGTCCTCGTAGTAGATGCGCACCGGCAGTTGATGTTCGCGGCCGACCAGCCAGCCTGATGATGGCTCACTCATCGAACAGGTCCCCGGGCTGGGCCTGGCCGACGCCTTTCGGCGCCATCATGCCGAGATGGGCATAGGCCTTGGCGCAGGCCATGCGGCCGCGGGGCGTGCGCTGGATGAAGCCCTGTTGCAGCAGGAAGGGCTCGATGACGTCCTCGACGGCGTCGCGGGCCTCGGCGATGGCGTAGGCCAACGTCTCCACGCCCGCCGGGCCGCCGGCGTAGTTCTCGATCAGGGCGCGCAGGTAGCGGCGGTCGAGCGCGTCGAGGCCCATCTCGTCGACGTCCAGGCGGGCGAGCGCGCTGGCCGCGGCGGCGCGATCGATGACCTCCACGCCGTCGCTGGCGGCGAAGTCGCGGACCCGGCGCAGCAGGCGCCCGGCGACCCGCGGCGTGCCGCGGGCGCGAGCGGCGATCTCGGCGGCGCCCTCGTGGTGCAGGTTCAGGCCAAGCTTGGGGGCGGCCTGGGCCAGCACCTTCTGCAGTTCGGCCGGGGTGTAGAACTCCAGACGGATCGGGATGCCGAAACGGTCGCGCAGCGGCGTGGCCAGGAGGCCCGCGCGCGTGGTCGCCGCGACCAGCGTGAAAGGCGCGAGATCGATGCGGATCGAGCGCGCCGAGGGGCCTTCGCCGATCATCAGGTCCAGCACGTGGTCCTCCATGGCCGGATAGAGGATCTCCTCCACATTGGCCGCCAGGCGGTGGATCTCGTCGATGAACAGGACGTCGTTGGGTTCCAGGTTGGTGAGGATGGCGGCGAGGTCGCCGGCCTTGGCCAGCACCGGGCCGGAGGTGGCGCGGAAGTTCACACCGAGCTCGCGGGCGATGATCTGGGCGAGCGTGGTCTTGCCGAGACCGGGCGGCCCGAACAGCAGGACATGGTCCAGGGCCTCGCCGCGGCTGCGGGCGCCCTCGATGAAGACGCGCAGATTGCCCTTGGCCTGCTCCTGGCCGACGAACTCGGCGAGGGTCTGCGGCCGCAGCGCCTTGTCCGGGGTTTCGAGCGGCGCCGGTTCGCCGGAGACGAGGCGGGTCATCGTTTCCACCGCTCATCCCGGCGAAGGCCGGGATCCATGCGACGCCTGCGCGGGATCATGGCGTTGGTGAAAATCACCCACTCAGCTTGGGTCCCGGCTTTCGCCGGGATGAGCGGTGTTTTTGCGATCACCGCCCCAGCTCCTGCAGGGCCGCCTTGATCAGGGCTGGGGCTTCAGTGTCTTCGCCCAGGCGCAGGGCCGCCTGTTCGACCACGCGGCGGGCGGCGGGTTCGGCGACGCCGAGGCCCATGAGGGCGGCGACGGCTTCGCCCGCAGCGCTGGGCTTGGCGGGGACGGCTGGGCTGGCCGAGGCGTGGAAGGCGGCGACCAGGCCGTCGCCGATCGGCTTGTCCTTCAGCTCGGTGACGATGCGCAGCGCCAGCTTCGGGCCGACGCCCTGGGCGCGGGAGACGGCGGCCTGGTCGCCGCGCTGGGCGGCGGAGGACAGCTCGGCGGGCGGCAGGACGTCGAGGACGGCGAGTGCGGCCTTGGGTCCCACGCCCTGGATGGTCTTCAGCATGACGAAGGCGCGGCGTTCGTGGCGGTCCAGGAAGCCGTAGAGGGTCATGCCCGTCTGCTCGCCCCACTGGCTTTCGATGTGCAGGTCGATCGTCCCGCCCACCGCCGGCATCCGGCCCAGCGTCCGCGACCCGCAGCGCACGACATAGCCGACGCCCGAGACGTCGATCAGCGCATCCTCCTCGCCCACTTCGGCGACCAGGCCCCAGAGGCGGCCGATCATGGGAGGGGTCCGATCAGGACGTGCGGCCGCATGGGTCCCCGGCTCGGCCTGCGCGGCTTCGCCGCTCCGTTGGCCGGGGATGAGCGGGTTCTAATGTGAATCACGTTCGGCATCTGTTCTGACATTGCCGTAAACCGCGTCGCCCTGCTTGAAAACCGTGAACGCCCGTAGATCATCGGCGCGTGGCCCCGCGTCGTGCGTTAACCCAGCTTCTCAACCAAACGTGGCCCGCGGCCCACCGGCCGGGACGCGACAAATTTGTTCGGTTGGCAGGCGGCCGGCGGCGGCTAGTGTCGCGGGACAGTCGGGGACCAGATGACCGAAACGCCAGCGCCCAAGGCCAGCACGCATCCCGGCGTCTATCTCCTCCTTTACCTGCCCTACGGCATCGCCTCCGGCTATGTGACCGTGACCCTGGGCTGGCTGCTCAGCCACGCCGGCGCCAGCGTGGCGCAGATCGCCGCGCTCGCCAGCATGACGCTCCTGCCCAACACCTGGAAGGTCGCCTGGGCGCCGGTGATCGACACCACGCTGAGCGCCAAGGCCTGGTTCATGATCGGCCTGGTCGCCACGGCCGCCAGCCTGGCCGGGATCGCGATCCTACCCTTGGAGGTGAGCCTGCTGCCGGTGTTCAGCGCCCTGGTGTTCGCCGGCAGCGTGGCGGCCAGCGTCACCTCCATCGCCGTGGACCGGCTGATGGCCTTCGACGTGCCCGATCACCTGAAGGGCCAGGCCGGCGGCTGGAGCCAGGCGGGCAACCTGGGCGGCGCGGGCCTGGGCGGTGGGCTTGGGTTGTGGTTGGCGCAGCATTCCGGCCATCCGTGGATCTCCGGCTCCCTGCTGGCCGTGGTCAGCCTGGCCTGCGCCTGGCCGCTGATCCGCATCGTCGAGCCCGGCCGGGTGGGCCACGGCAAGAGCTATTGGGCGACGCTGGTCGAGACCGGCGCCGATGTGCTGACCCTGATCAAGACGCGGATCGGCCTGCTCGCCTGCTTCCTGATGCTGCTGCCGATCGGCTCGGGCGGCCTGCAGCAGCTCTGGGCGGCGATCGCCAAGGACTGGAGCGCCGGCGCCGACGAGGTGGCCCTGGTGGGCGGCCTGCTGTCCGGCCTGGTCAGCATCCCCGGCTGCATCCTCGGCGGCTACATCGCCGACAAGATCGACCGCAAGCGGGCCTACGCCCTGTTCGGGATCGTGCTGTCGATGGTGGCGGTGGGCATGGCGCTGGCGCCGCGCACGCCGATCAGCTTCCTGGTCGTGGCCTGCCTCTACAACGCCGTCGTCGGCTTATGTTACGGGGCCTATTCGGCGGTGACCCTGGAGGCCATCGGCAAGGGCGCGGCGGGCACCAAGTTCAACCTGATCTCCTCGCTCTCTAACGTGCCGATCCTGGTGGTCACCCTGGTGGACGGCTGGGCGGAGACGAGGTTCGGGGCGACGGGCATGCTCTATGTCGAGGCGGCGATGGGCGTGGCCGGGGTCGTGGTCTACAGCGCCGTGGCGCTGGCCACGCGGGGGATGAGCTGGGGCGTGCTGTTCGGGCGCGGCAAGATCGCCCCGGCGGCTTAGGCTCAGTCATTTTGGCCACGGAAAACACGGAAAGAGCACGGAAAAGGGGAGAATGGCGCTGGCGCCGGGCCAGGAGGAATCGCGCGCTATGCGCGCAATGAAGTCGCCCCTTCCATCGAAGATCTAGGCGCCTTCCGTGCTCTTTCCGTGTTTTCCGTGGCCAATTCGGAAGGCGCGCGCCGCGCGGGCCTCTCGGGATTGGCCGCTAGCCGTGCGGGGGTGGGATGGCGGAGTCCCAGGGCGGGTCGGTTCCGTGCGGGGAATTGTCCATCACGCTTTCCGCGCAGGCGCTAAGCAGGACGGCGGCGGCGAGCAGGGCGATCCAGCGCATGGGCGGTACCTCCGGGACCGCACCAGACTGCGCCCAGGGCCGGGCCGAATTGGGGCGGCTGACCTTCGGGGAAACCAAAAGCCGTCGCCGCGTTCTATCCGGGCCGGTCGGGGTTTTGGGACATGACGATGATGAAGCCCCTTGCTCTCTCCCTGATCGCCGCCGCCGGCGCCCTGAGCCTCGCCGCCTGCGCCGACGGAGGCTACGGCGGCCACTATTTCGGCGGCGGCTACGACGCGTTCTACGACGACGCCTATGGCCCCTATTATGGCGGCTACTGGGGGCCGGACGACGTGTTCCTCTACCGCCACGAACGGAACGGCGAGTTCGTCCGCGACGAGGCCCACCACTTCCGCCATGAGCACGGCGGCACGGGATTCCACGGCGTGCATACGATGCGCGCGCCGGCCGCGCCTGCCGCGGGCGAACACCGGCCGGGCTAGCGGTCGAGCCACGAAAATCCTTCTCCCCTTGTGGGAGAAGGTGTCAGGCGAAGGCCTGACGGATGTGGGGTTGCGCTCCGCTCTCCGCGCGACCCAGCTGTCAGATTGGATAGGGCTTTCGACCCCACTCCGACCTGCTCCGCAGGCCACCTTCTCCCACAAGGGGAGAAGGACGCCGTGGGCTAAGCCACTCTTCCCAGCGTCCGCGCCCGCCGGGCGTGGGCGTGGGCGATGGCGACGGCCAGCGCGTCTGCGGCGTCGGCGGTGGTGTCGCCGGCGGTGGGCAGCAGGCGGCGGATCATGAAGCCGACCTGGGTCTTGTCCGCAGCCCCGGTGCCGACCACGGCCTTCTTGACCACGGTGGCGGCGTATTCGGCGACGCTTAAGCCCGCCCGCGCCGGCGCGATCAGGCAGCAGGCCCGCGCGTGCCCCAGCTTCAGCGCCGACTGGGCGTTGGTGTTCATGAAGGTCTCCTCCACCGCCGCCTCATGCGGGGCGTGGAGCGCGACCACTTCGGAGATCTGGTCGAAGAGGACCAGCAGCCGCTCGGAGAACGGCAGGCTGTCCTTCGGCGCGATCACCCCGTGGGCGATGTGGGTGAGCCGCGCGCCCTCCACCGAGATCACGCCCCAGCCGGTGCGGCGCAGGCCCGGGTCGAGGCCGAGGATGCGGAGGAGTTGATTCGGGGCGTTCATCGTCTGTTCCAGTGTGACTGAGCTAGAGATGAAGCGGAAGGGTTGATGAAGGGTGAGTGGGGGAAGGATCGCGGAACTAGGGCGCCTTCTCGCGGCCGGCCCTCAGTTTTGCGTTCCCGTGGCCGACGAGCGTCATGCCGTTTGCGTCGAAAAGCACGTCGAGGTCGGACGTATAGGCGTAGTAGCGGTCCGGACCGTTGGGCAGCAGGAAGACCGGCGCAGTACCGCTGATTTCAGCCGTGAGCATGGAGTCTCGCGCCCCCTTGACGGTGATCGTGCGCCCATCCGGCATATCGTAGACCCCCTCGTACCGCGCGATCGTGCTGGCCGGCAGGATGGCAAACGCCAGGTTCACCGGTACAGTGGGCGGCAGGACAAATCGAAAGCCGTCGAGGATCAGTTTTGGGTAGTACGAGAGATGGACGTCACCCGGATAGGACCGCGCCTCCAAGGTGATGCCGGGCTGGTTCTTCAGCGCCTCAGCCATACTCGCGAAACCTTGCCGCATCATCCGGTTTTCGGCGGTTGTGCCATCCTCGTCACCGCCAACGGCTAGGAATACCCGGACGCCGTGGGCCGCCTTGGCTGCCTTGGCGACGCGCCCGACGATGGTGGGGTCCCGCGGCACGACTAGGCTGCCGATGATGTAGCCCGAAAAGGCGTCCGGCCTATCCGTGAAGACGTTGGCGGCAAACACCGCGCCGAGCGAGTGACCGAACAGGACCGAGCCGGCCGGGTCGGCTGGATATCTTGCTTCGATAAACGGCTTGAGATCCTGCAGCAAAAAGGCCTCGAACGCGGCGCCACCACCTCCCGCAGTGGTCCCGGCGACCGTGAACGGATTGTGCGTGAAATCGGTCGCGCGAAAGTTTTGCTGGCCGGAGACATAGTCGATGCTGACGACGATGGCGGGAGCCATGAAGTCGCGCGCGGAGAGGAAGAGGCTTTGGAGCCCCGCTAGTCCATAGCCGCCGTCGAGCGCGTAGATCGCCGGGAGCTTCTGGCCGGGGAGGAAGACGGTCGCGCGAGGTACATACACCACGACCTCGAAATCGCGGCCGAGCCGGTCGGCATGCAGCAAGAACCGGGTCGCGCTCGACTCGGTAACGGGCCCCTCGGAGACGACCTTCAGCGGCTCTCCGAACGCCGCCTCATGCACTGCTGCGGCGACGAACATGGCCAGACCCATCGCGAGCAATCGACGCATGTCCCCTCCCGAACCGCGCTGAGGTGATCCGCCAAGCTTGGCGATAATGCGACCGTCGGCAGCGCGCCCGAATCGCCAAGCCAAATGGCCGCCATGAGATTTAAGCCGGAGACTGGGGTTGGCCTTGGGCCCTCGGCTGAGGTCAGGGCTTCTCCCCTCATCCGCTCATCCCCGCGAAGGCGGGGATCCATGCGGCGGCGGGACGCGGTCAGCAGGGGGTCTGCTTCGGGCTCGGCTTGGGTCCCCGCCTTCGCGGGGACGAGCGGTGGAAAACGCACTGAATTTTTGGCCCCTGGCCGACCTCGTGAGACCATCTCCCCATGCCGCCCAAACCCCGTTTCCGCTCCCGCCGCACGCTGGCGCCGCAGCCTTCGCCGCCCGGTCTCTATGTCTCCACCTACACGCCGGAGCTGGGGGCGGAGATCTGTCGGCGGTTGGCGGTGGGGGAGAGCTTGCGCTCGATCTGCCGGCGGGACCCCGCGATGCCGACGGAGCGGACGGTGTGGAACTGGGCGCGGGCGCATCCGGCGTTCGCGAACATGAAGCGCCATGCGCTGAACGTGGCGCGGGCCGCGGCGCTGGCGGCGCAGGGCGAGGCGGACCTGGCGCGGCGAGCGGCGCGGGCCTCGGCCCGCAAGGCGGTGGGCCGGACGGGGCGGCCCAGCGGCTACAGCCGCGAGGTCGTGGACCCCATCCTGGCGCCGATGATGGGCGGCGAGACGCTGGCGGAGATCTGCGCGCAGCCAGGCCGGCCGTCGGTGGCGACGGTGTTCAACTGGCTGCGGCGCTATCCGGAGTTCCTGGAGCGCTACCGCTGGGCCAAAGACCGGGCGCCGGACATCATGGCCGGCGAGGCCTGCGAGGACCTGCCGTGGCTCGGCGAGCGGGAGTCCTACGCGCTGCTGCGGCGCACCGTGCGCGAGAGCGACAAGCGCGCCGCGCGGCTGTCGCTGAAGCGCTATGCGCCGTGGGCAGGGCCCACGCAGGTGACCATGGCGGTGGAAGAGCCCGACGGGGTGCGGCGGACGATCTATGGCGGGGCGGCGGGAGTGGCGGGGCCTGTCGGGACCGCGCCCACCGGCGCGTCCTAGGGGCGAGTTGAACGGAGACGCGGATGACCTTCCAGGCCTATCTCGACAACATCCGGGCGAAGACGGGCAAGGGGCCGGAGGAGTTCAGGCCCCTGGCTGAGGCGCGCGGCCTGCTGGCGCCAGGGGTGAAGGCCGGCGCGGTGGCGGCGTGGCTGAAGGCGGACTTCGACCTGGGCCATGGGCACGCCATGGCGGTGATCGCCAGCTGGCGGCGCGGGCCGGACGGGGTGCGGGCCTCGCCGGAGTCGCGGCTGGACAAACTGTTCTCCGGCGGGCGGGCGGCGTGGAGGGGCGTGTTCGAGGACCTCCTGGCGGCCGCCCGCGGGTTTGGCGGCGCCGGCGCGGTGACCAGTTCGGCCGCCGACAAGTACGTCAGCCTGATGCGTGATGGGCGGAAGTTCGCGATCCTGCAGCCGGGCGCCGCCTTCCTGGACCTGGGCTTCAAGGTCCCGGGCGCGGCGGCGACAGAGCGCCTTGCCCTGGCGGGCGCCTGGAACGCCATGGTCACACACCGCGTCCGCGTCGCCACGCCGGGCGAGGTCGACGCCGAGGTGCTGGCCTGGCTGCGTGCGGCCTATGACGTTGCGGCGAAGGCTGGCTAGGGGAAAGGCGCGGCGAATTCGCGTCCGGCGGCGCCGAATGGGCCGCCCGCGAGTTGATTGGGTCCTGACCAACCGCCTCGCGAGGGACCCTTGGCCACGCCCGCTCCCCCAACCCTGCCCCCGATCCTGCCGTCGCTCCTGCCCTCGACGATCCCCACCGACCCGACCGTGCCGGTGTTCGTCAAGGACGCGCGCCGCCTGTTGCTGGGTGACGGGGAGCTGATGCGCCACATGGCCGACGCGGCCGGCGGCCTGGCGGTGAACCTGGCCCTGGCCCTGGCGATGTTCCTGGGCACGCTATGGGCCGCCAACTGGCTGTCGCAGCTGACCAGCCGCGGCATCGCCAGGGCGCACCGCCGCCGACCGCCGGACACCACCCTGCAGAGCTTCGCCGCCTCGCTGGTGCGCTACTTGGTGGTCGTCATCGGCCTGGTCGCGGTGCTGGGGCAACTCGGGGTCAAGACGACCTCGGTGATCGCGGTGCTGGGCGCGGCGTCCCTGGCCATCGGCCTGGCGCTGCAAGGGGCGTTGGCCAATGTGGCGGCCGGCGTGATGCTGCTGATCCTGCGGCCCTATCGGGTGGGCGACGCCGTCGAGGTGGCCGGCCGGCAAGGCACGGTGCGCGGCCTCGACCTCTTCACCACGCGGCTGGCCAGCGGCGACAACCTCAGCGTCCATGTGCCCAACGCCAAGGTGTTCGGCGACATCGTCGTCAACCAGAGCACGCCGGCGGCGCGGCAGGCGAGCCTGGATTTCGTGATCGACTACGAGGACGACGTGGACCGGGCGCTGGAGATCCTGCTGACTTCGGCCGGCGCCGAGCCGGCGGTTTCGCCCAAGCCGGAACCCTGGGCGCGGATGACCGCGATGGGCGAGCGCGGGGTGACGGTGAGCTTACGCGCCTGGTTCACCCCCAACGCCTTCGACACCGGCCGCTACGACCTGATGAAACGGGTGAAGGACGCGCTGGAGGCGGAGGGCTTCACCTTCCCCTATCCGCAACAGGTGGCGGTGGAGGCCCGCAAGTTCGAGCCGCCGCACAGCCGACGTCGCGCCAAGGCCCAGGCCGCGACGGCGAGTAAGCGAGCCGGCAAGCCGGCGATCAGCCGACGATCGTCCGGTCCTCGCTCCACCAGAGCGGGCTCTTCGAAAGGTCGATGAAGCGGCGCTCGTCCTCCAGCAGGAGCGCGCCGGCGGCGCGCGCCTCTGGGCGCTGGGCGTTGGCCGCCACGGCCTCCAGGCTGTCGAACCAGAGCTCGGCGACGCCGTCGTATTCGGCCGGCGCGGCGCGAGCGGCGCGGACCTCCGTGTTGACGTCCGCCGGCAGGCTGTGGGCCTGGACGTAGCGGCGGATCTGCAGGTCCTCAGCCACCGAAGCCACCAACGGCCCGTGGGTGTTGAACCAGTAGTGCTGGAAGGCCTCGCGGCTGAGGTGCGGCGCGCGGATGAGGCAGAAGGTCAGCTTGATCATGTCAGTCCGGAGACGCTCCCGCCACGGTTGGGCCGCAAACCCTGTGATCCTCACCTGACTGAGTTGACAAGGTCCAGTGCTTCCCCGCCACTGGGGGCAGGGGACGATGTAGCGTAAACTTCGAGGCCGAGCATGACCCTGCCCACCGAAGCCGTCACCCTGGCCGGGAGCGGCCTGACCTTCATCAACTCCTACGACGCCAGCGTCACCGACGCCTATCGCAGTGCGGTGATCACGGCCGAGAACTTCCTGCAGGGCCACTTCACCAACCAGCTGACGGTAAGCGTGGACTTCAGCTACGCGGCGCTCGGCGCCGGGACCAGCGGCTCGAACAACTTCAACGAGATCAACGTCAGCTATGCGAGCCTGGCGTCGGCGCTGCGGTCGCACGCGACAACGGCGGACGATGTCGCCTCGGTGAACGGCCTGCCGGCCAGCGATCCCTCGGGCGGCGTCGGCTTTGCGCTCCCCGAGGCCCAGGCGGTGATGCTGGGGCTGGCGACGCAGTCCAACGACGTCGACGATGCGGTGACGCTGAACAGCAACCTCGGCTTCGCCTTCGGCCAGGACGCGGTGGGGGTGATCGAGCACGAGATCAGCGAGGGCGTCTTCGGGCGGACCTCCAGCCTGGGGTTCGCCGAGACCCGCTGGAACCCGCTGGACCTGTTCCGTTTCACAGCCAACGGGACGCGGGATTACACCGGCGGTTCGGACGGGGTGGCGACCTTCTTCGGCCTGGACGCCAACCAAGTCTCGGCGCTGCAGTACCACAACTCGGTGAGCGCCACGGGCCACTTCGACGGCCAGGACCTGGGCGACTGGGACCACACCTTCGGCGACGCTTTCGGCCCGGGCGGGCCGGGTGCGGCGGGCGTGATCTCGTCCACCGACCTGCAGGTGCTGGGCGTGCTGGGGTGGAATTCGACGCCCTTCGTTCCGGCCGCGGACGACTTCGCCAACAGCCTCTCCGACACCAGCCACCCGATCGGCCAGCTGGCGATCGGCGGGTCGATCAACGCGGCCCTGCAGCAGGCCGGCGACCGCGACTGGTTCGCGGTGCAGTTCCAGGCGGGCGCCACCTACACGATCAGCGAGACCGGCCACACAGGCGGCGGCGGGACGCTGGCCGATCCCTTCCTGCGGCTGCACGATTCCACCGGCGCGGTGATCGCGTCGGACGACGACATCGTCGACGGGACCAACCCGGACTCGCGGATCTCGTTCACGGCGGCTACGAGCGGGACCTATTACGTGGAGACCGGGGCCTTCGCCGACGGCTATGCCGGCACCTACCGGGTGAGCGTCAGCCAGACCAGCGGCTCAACCGCGCCGCCCGGGGAGGTGCTGAACCCGGGACCGGGCGACAACACCCTGCAGGGCGGCGCCGGCAACGACACGATCACCGGCGGCTCGGGGAACAACTACCTGCGCGGCGGCGCCGGCGACGACATCATCAACGGCGGCTCCGGCTTCAACGACATGAACGGCAACATGGGGAACGACACCCTCCATGGCGGCACAGGGACCAACTGGGTGGTCGGCGGCCAGGGCGACGACTCGCTGGTCGGCGGCGGCGGGTTCCAGGACCTGGTGCTGGGCAACCTCGGCAACGATACCCTGGTCGCGGGCTCGCAAGCCAATGTCCTGCGGGGCGGCCAGGGCGACGACGTCATCACCGGCGGCCCCGGCAACGACTTCATCTCCGGCGACCTGGGCAACGACACCGAGACCGGCGGCGGCGGGGCGGATATTTTCCACGGCTCGCAGTCCGTCGGCGTCGACCAGATCATGGACTTCAACTACGCGCAGGGCGACCGGGTCGAGCTGGACCCGGGCACCACCTTCATGACGACGCAGATCGGCCCCAACACGGTGGTCGAGCTGGGCAATGGCAGCGAGATGATCCTGATGGGGGTGCAGCTCTCGACGCTGCCCAGCGACTGGATCTTCCTGGGTACGCAGTCGCACCTCTAGGCTATTTGCCGGGTCGCTCTTCCTGATCGACTGACTTGGGGCAAGTCAGCCGAGAAACGCTCCGCAGACAGCAAGAGACCCGCGACCGGGGAGATCGCGGGTCTGGCGCCCGCCCGGCGGCCGGGGAGCCTGGGCGGGCTGGCTGGAAGGCCGGGGGAGGGCCCTCACACTCCATGTACGCACGGAGATTACGTTTAGACGCGGCTGGCGAATTGCACCGCGGCGGCGGCCTTTTCGTGGGCTTCGGCGCGGACGCCGGCCTGGCAAGCGGCCTTGCTGGTCAGGTTACGCTCGACGACGCAGAACTTGCTGGCGGCGCGGTCGACGCGTTGTTCGAAGGCGGCGCGGCCGGACGCGCTGGCCATGTTCAGGTCGCCGGTCTGGACCCGTTCGCCGGCGTGGGCGGCGGTGGTCAGGGCGGCGATCGGCAGGACGGCCAGGGCCAGGGTGGCGACGCCGGCGACGCGGGAGGTGATCTTGGCGGTGTTCATGGTCGTATTCCTCTTTCAAATCTGAATGGCGGTGCGGGCCGCCGATGAAGAGGGAATACTTGGGGACACCTGTTAAGTCCCGTGAAGTCTCCGTAATGACCTCGAATTCACAAAGTTACCATGCATTCATTACCTAAACGCGATGTAATGTTCTGAACGCGTTGTAATGTTCAGCCGTGGTAGTCGGGCACGCCGATCAGCTGCAGGAAGCTGATGGCGACCACTGGCTTCTGCGGGACGTTGGTGAAATTGGCCGCGGGGCGCGCTTCGACGGCCAGGGTCGCGATGATCCAGGCGTCGGGGAAGGCCTTCAGCTCGCGGTCGGGCATGGCCTTCAGGTGCGGGCAGTGGGTCAGCGCGCGCTCGGCGCAGGCGCGGTGCAGGGGCGCGATGGCGCCGGCGTCGAGCAGGCGCTGGTCGTCCGGCATGTCGGCCGGCAGCCAGACCCCCATGTTGCGGGCGCGGACCTCGGCGGCGGTGGTCCAGTGGCCGGTCTGGCTCCAGCGATCGCCGTTGGCGGTGGGCTTGCCGCACATGGGGCAGAGCATCTCGCGTACCGATTTGCGCTGGCGGAAGAAGTGGTTGCGCGAATAGAGCGGCCGTCCCTCGCCGGGCTTTTCGGCCTGGGCCACGGCGATCGCGCCGTCGACGCTGGGGCAGGGACCGACGCCCAGCATTGGCTCCTCCGACCAGCTGGTCACCCACGGCACATCGACGCCGACCTGAAGTCTCGAAGCGGTGGTCATGGATCAGGCTTTCGGAGTCGTCGCGGGCGTCGGAGCGGGCGGTGCGGCCTCAGGCGCGGCGGCGGGCGGCGGCGAGGCGGGGTCCGGCGGCGGGGCGCGGCGGATGGAGATGATCTTCACCGGGTGGACCAATATCTCGCCCTTCATGGCGCCGACGCCGGCGTTGGGATCGGTGGGCTTGCCGAGGATCGCTTCGGCCACCGGCTTGCCGTCGGTCATCCGCCCGAAGGCCGCGAAGCCGGGATCGGTCGCCGTCGCGTCGAGATAGGTCATGTCGCCGATGCAGATGACCCAATCGGCCTGGGCGGTGCCCGGCGCATAGCGGCCCATGGAGATCGCCCCGTCGGTGTGCTTGATGCCGGTCTTCAGCGTGCTCTCGTGGGCGATGGGCGGCAGCTTCTTCTTCACGTCGTCGCGCAGGCCGCCTTGGATGGCGCCGTAGTCGTTGGCCGCCTGGCCCGGCGGCTTCGACGCCCGGTAGAAGGTCGCCCCGTCATAGAGCTTGCGGTCGACGTATTTCAGGAAGTTGGCGACGGTGATCGGGGCCTTGTCGGGATAGAGCTCGACGGTGATCACGCCCTCGGTGGTGGTGATCACCACGCGGGGATTGGTCGGGGACTGCGCATGAGCTGAAGTGGCGGCGAGGCTCGCGGCGGCGGCGAGGGCGAGGAGGGTTCGGCGGAGGAGCATGGGCCGAACTTACCCGATGGCGCCGGCGCGGCAACGCACGATGGTGTCGGTCTGGCCGGTGGCGCGCGGACCTGGGGGCGTGAGCGCGAAGGTCTCGGTCCGTTTGGCGCATACCCGGCGCGGCGCGCCCACGCCCGAGATCTGGGTGACCACATCGGCGGCAAGCTGGGCGGTGCGGCCGTCGGCGGCGAGCATCACCGCGCCGAGGCTCAGGGTCTCGTGGACCTTGCCGCGCGCGAGGGTCTTGCGGCTCTGCTCGCGGGCTTCAGCCAGCGTGCTGACGCCGTAGGGCACGATCCTGTTGTCGTTGCCGAGCGCCTGGTCGGTGAAGCGCGCTGTCGGTGCGAAGGTGGCGAAATAGGCGGCAAGATCGCCGGCGTTCCAGGCGTGCGACTGGCGTTCCGCCAGGCCGCGGACCTGCGACTCTGTCAGGCGTGGATCGGCCAGGGCCGGGGCTGTGAGCAGCGCCACGACGCCGAGCACGAGCAGCCCGCGCATGTCCCTACCGCTGCCAGAAGTGGAAGGCGCGCCAGCCGGCCTGCAGGGCGTCGAGGTCGAGACCGAGCTTGAAGCTGAGCGTGGCCGCGCCGCGGAACAGGATGGCGCTGGCCCCCGGGACCCAGAAGATCACCAGCAGCAGGCCGATCATCACCAGGCCCTCGACCTTGCGGATCTGCGGCGCTAGGACGGCGGGCAGGAACGGGCGGATCGCGCCGAACCCGTCGAGGCCGGGGATCGGCAGCAGGTTGAGGATCAGGCCCATGGCCTGCAGGAAGCCCAGCACCGTCAGGGCCTCGAAGAGGGTCATCGGCCCCGCGCCCGCCACGCCCCACCCGGCCCAGAACGACAGGCCAAACGCAATCGCCAGCAGGACGACCAGGGTCGCCGCCGGCCCGGCCAGCGACGCCGCGGCGCGCCACAGCCGGGTTCGGATCAGGTCGTTGCGGATATAGACCGCCCCGCCTGGAAAGCCGATGCCGCCCATGGCCAACGCCAGCAGCGGCAGCACCAGGCTGACGCCCAGGTCGCCATAGCGGCGCGGGTCGAAGGACAGATAGCCCTTCTCGGTGACGGTGCGGTCGCCGCCCAGCCAGGCCACCGCGGCATGGCTGAACTCGTGGACCATCACCGACAGGATCCAGCCCACCATCACGAAGGCGAAGACCGCCAGGCCGCTGGGCTGTTCGACGATCCACGCGCCGAGCGCCAGCCAGACCAGCAGGATGGCCGGCCCGACGAAGGGGTTGGGTTTGGCGGGCGCGGGCGCGGGCGGGGAAGCGGCGGAATCGGTCACGCCGCCAGCCCTATCACATCGGCGGCTTGGCGCCGTTTTCCCCGACCGAGACGGAGTTGGCCACCATGCCGTTCGCCGTCTTGCCGACGACCATGAAGACCGGCGTGCCCACCTTGACCATCTCGCGCTTGCCCGGGCCGATCTGCACGACGGGCACATTGGCCGGCACGGTGATGTGGCGCTTGCCGTAGGAGTAATCGACGTCCAGTTCGCGGCTGCCCTTCTTGCCGGCCACGACCGTGCCGACGGTGCCGTTGGTCATCATCGAGCCGGGCTTCAGGTCCCAGCCGTAGTGGCCTTCACCCATCTTCACGCCGGGCGGGAAGACGTGGACCTCAAGGCTCTCGCCCGCGCCGTCGGCTTTGGGCATTTCCGAGGTGCCGATGAAGCTGCCCGGCTGGATGGCGTCGAGGGCCACAGCCTTGGTCATGGCCACGGTCCAGCTGGGCGTGAGCGCGATGGTCTGCGGGCCCTTGTCGGTCTTCACGGTCAGCGACGTGTCGGTCATGGCGGTGACGACGCCGCGGACGACGGTGGGCGCGGGCGGGGTCTGGGCGGCGGCGGTCAAGGCGGTGGCGCTGAGCGCCAGGGCGGCGGCGAACTTGCTCATGTTGGCTTCCATCGGGGTGTTTCCCTCGTCGGCCGTTCCAGCTGAACGCCGTTCGCGCATGGAATAGGAAGCCTTGACGCTAGCGTCAACTTGGCTGGAGCGCCTACTTCCGCATCGCAGCCGTCGCCGCCCGCGTCGCCTTGAACTCGGAGTCGGGGTTCCAGGTCGGCCAGCGGGTCGAGTTGGCGAGGTCGTGGCCGACCTCGTAGAGCAGGTCGATGTCCTGGGCCGCGCCGCGCAGGTCCCAGGCGGCGCTCCAGTCGTCGCAGACCTGATGGTAGCATTTGGCGGTGTAGTCGTTGACCCAGCGCTCGCCGGCCGCGCGGCCGCCCTCGACCAGGTCGGGCCCGCCGGCCATGCCCATGATCAGCACCGTCGGCACCCCGCGCTTGGCGACGCTGAAGTGGTCGGCGCGGTAGAACAGCGCCTTCTCGGGGTGCGGGTCCGGCGTGATGGTGCGGTGCTGACGGGCGGCGGCCTTGGCCATGTCGCCTTCCAGGCTGTCCTTGCCGGAGCCGACCAGCACCAGGTCGTGGCTGGGCCCGGCGGTCTCGACCACGTCCATGGTGAAATTGCCGGCGGTGGTCGCCAGCGGGAACTTGGCGTGGGTGGCGTAGTATTCGCTGCCCAAGAGGCCGCGCTCCTCGGCGGTCCAGACGCCGAAGACGACGGTGCGCTGCGGCTTCGGGCCCTTGGCGAAGGCGCGCGCGATCTCCAGCACGCCGGCCACGCCGATGCCGTCGTCGGCGGCGCCGTGGCGCACGGTGTCGCCAGTCGCGTCGGGCGGGCCCTGGCCGAAGGCGTCCCAGTGCGCGCCGAACATGACGCTTTCCTGCGGCCGCGTGGTCCCGGGGATCTGCGCCAGGACGTTGTGGCTAGTGATCCGCTGTGTCTTGATCGCGTAGTCGGCGGAGAAGGTCGCGCCCTTCAGCTCGACCGGTTTGAATCCGTAGGTCCGCGCACGGACTTTCTCGGCTTCGAAGTCCAGGCCGGCCTGTTTGAACAGATCCACAGCCAGGTCGCGCTGGATCCAGCCCTGGAGCAGAGGGTGGACCTTGGTGGCGTCGGGGCGGACCACGTCGTAGCTGTCGCCGTTGGAGGCGACCACCGTCGACCAGCCGTAAGCGGCGCCGGCGGTCTCGTGGACGATCAGGCAGCCGATCGCGCCTTTGCGGGCCGCCTCCTCGAACTTGTAGATCCAGCGGCCGTAGTAGGTGGCGGCCTGTCCGCCGAACTTGCCGGCCACCGGCTCGCCCGGCTTGGCCTCGAAATCGGGGTCGTTGATCAGCACGACGGCGATCTTGCCCTTCAGGTCGACGCCCTTGAAGTCGTCCCACTTCCGCTCCGGGGCGGTGACGCCGTAGCCGACGAAGACCAGGGGCGCGTGCTCGACCTGCACGCGGCTGACCGGGCGCTGCGACCAGATCATCACGTCCTTGGTCTCGGCGAGGTCCCGGGTTTGGCCGCCGGAGGTGAGCGAGAAGTGGGTCGCGGCCGGGTCGACCTGGAAGCGGATCAGCGGCACGGCCTGGGTCCAGCCGCCCTTGTCGCCGGCGGGCTTCAGGCCGGCGGCTTTGAACTGGCTTTCGATGTAGGCGAGCGTGCCCGCCTCGCCGGGGCCGCCCGGCGCGCGGCCGGCGAGCTTGGAGTCAGCCAGGACTTTCACGTCGGCGGAGAGGCGCGCGGGCGAGATCGGGCCGGAGTCGAATCTGGTCTGAGCGGAGGCGGAGAAGGCCGTCAGGGCGGCGGCGAGGACGAGTGAAGGGATGCGCATGGCGCAACCCTAGCGCAGATGCTCCCCATAGGGGGAGCTGTCAGCCCCCGGGGCTCGGCCGAAGGCCGACCCGAGGATAAACTCCGCTGACTGAGGGGTTTCCTCTCCGGCGCTCGGGATGTCGGCCGTCGCGGGCTCGGCGGGTGAAACCCCCTCCGTCTCGGCGCCGGCGCGCCGATCCACCTCCCCCAGATCGCGCTCCGCGCTGAGGGAGGATCTGGGCGTGTCGGCCAATCCTAGCCATCAATCTCAGGGCTGCCAGTTTGCTTGGCGGTTCGGGCAATTCAAGGACGCGCCAAAGGCGCGCCGCGCGCGGCCGGCCATGGGCCGGTCCTTGACTTGCCCGAACCGCCAAGCTCGCATCTGACCATGAGATTTAAGGGCCGGAAGCATCCTGAAGGATGCTCCCCCCGGGCCGGGCTCAGCGCGGATGGCCGGCCTGTGAGCTCCGGGTCGCAAGCGGACGGCGGGCGCGACCGGTCAGGCTGAGGCCAGCGCGCCGGCGTTCGATCCGGAGGCTGCGAGGTCCGTCCCGCGGATGCGTCGCGAATAGACCTGAGCCAGGACGAAGGTCGACGCCGTGGTCGTCAACGAGCTGAGGGCCAGGCTCCAGAGGCGGTCCGTCGGCGATCTTGGGAGGTGGTGCGTCCAGGCGCCGGCCACTGTGAGGAGCACGCCTGGCAGGATCAACAGGACCGCTGCCAGCAGGAACGGCCCGTAGGCCTGGCTCATCCAGCGCAGGGCGCGCAGGGGTGAAAGCCGGTCGCCGACCAGCAGGCTGATCGGCCACAGGGCGATCGCCGCGGCGGCGAGTGGCAGGCCGATCGCGGCGACGTTGAACCGGGCCATCTGGACCAGCAGGTCGTGGACGGGCGCGCCGAGCGGATGTGGCGCCACGGCCAGGGTCACGCTCAGCGAGACGATGTTCCAGGCCACCATCAAACCCACATAGCTGGCGAGCCGCAGATCGGGGCGCAACGCCATGGGTCTGCGTTCCAGCAGCCAGCGGATCAGCAGGCCCGAGACCACCGCCGTCGCAGCGCCGATGGCGAGGCTGAAGGCTGTCTGTGCGGGGTCGAAGCCTCGGCTGGGCGCCGTGACGTGGGCCATCCTCAGGATCGGCTGGACGGCCTCCAGCAGCCCCCGCGCCGCCCAGGCCGCGAGGAACACCGGCCACGCGGCGCCGATCGCCCGCGCGGCGGCGGCGGCCATCGGGCCGAACCGCACATGATGGTCTGAGCAGTCCTGGTCCATCGCGCCCTCCCCGGCCGAAGCGGATTTAGTCTGCGCTCAGGTTGCAGGCCGCGCAAACCACCCGCCGCCCGTGCCCCAAAAGAAAAGGGCCGGCGCTTCGCAGCGTCGGCCCCAATCCATTTCCGCGGCTTCCGAGGAAGCCGGCGTCAGTCCTTAGGCGCTTTGCAGCTGGCCCGCGGACGTCTTGCCATTGCGGGGGTCCTTTTCCAGCTCGTAGCTGATCTTTTGACCCTCGTTCAGCGAGGACATGTTGGCCCGCTCAACAGCCGAGATGTGCACGAACACGTCTTGGCCGCCGTCGTCGGGCTGGATGAAACCAAAGCCTTTTTGGCCGTTGAACCACTTCACGACACCAGTCGCCATATTAGTATCCCTTCCGGGGTCTTAAGTATTCACGCGCCCACGATAGGCGGCGAGATCAAATTTTCGGAGAGGGTCGAGGGCGGTTCCGGCGCCCGATTGGAAAATCGGGGATGGAGAGCGGGCGAGCCAAAACGATATTCGATGCCCCCATATCCCATCGTCTTCCGAGAAAGGCAAGGAAATTCGCCCCGTTTTCGCCGATAAGGGGAGACGTGGAGAGGGTTTACATGTAGAAAACTTGGTTCCTGACCTCTTTGACAACCGTCCCGGGCTCGCGGCGCGCGCGCCGTGCTTAGAAGGATCTTTTTCATCATGGCCATTCGTGGCGCGGCTGAGCGCGAAACCCTTACCGTTGCGCGACACGAAGGCCGATGGGCGGTCGAACATCTGGGCGTCTTCTCCGACCACACCTCCGAGAAGGAAGAGGCCAAGGCCGCCGCCAACAAGCGCGCCCGCGCCCTCCAGGATCAAGGCCGTCCCTGCCAGGTGCGGGTGAGCGGCGAACACGGCTTCTTCGCGGACGCATGATGATGAGCAGCTCCTCCGACAAACCCGCCCGCCGCCGCGGCTCCGCCGCAGACGAGGCCCGCCACTCCATCGAAGCCGCCGAGGCCGACGGCGTCGCGCGCAAGGTGATGACCCTGCGCATGACCCTGCGCGACGTCTCCGAACTGAAGCGCGACCCCAAGGTCGCCACCGCCGACATCAGCTTCGGCCCCGACGGCATGCACTATCTGGGCGTGGCGGTCGAAGCCGGCGGGGTGGTGCAGTCGACCCTCGACCGCGGCGACACCAGCTTCGTCCGTGGCGCGGCCGCCGAACCGCCGCCCGCCAAGGTCAAGGCGACGCGCAAGAAGGCCGTCAAGAAAGTCGCCGCGACGGCCGCCGCGGAGTAAGCCCCAAAAGGGCGCCGCCTATTTGGTCTCCATGGCCCAGACGCCATTCCAGTCCGCCGCCAGCGGATGGCCTTGCATATCCTCGATCCGGCTGAGGAAGAGGCGGCTGGGCTTGTCGTCCGGCATGTGGCGGATCGTGTCGTCGAAGGCGGCTCGGGCCGCTTTCCAGTCCTGCCGGCGATAGGCGTCGAGACCGCGTGCGTAGGCCTCCCGGGCCGCCAATATGGCCGCCGGGACCTGATCGCGCCGGCCAAGGAGTTCGAAAACCCGCACCGGGGCGGTCTGGCCCACCACGATCAGGCTATCGATTTCCCGCACCTCGATGTCGTCGCCGAGACGGCCGACCGTCTCTTCGGCCAGCAGGATCTGCGTGCCGTAGAGCTTGTTCGCCCCTTCCAGGCGTGAAGCCAGGTTCACCGCATCGCCCATCACGGTGAAGTTCCGCATCACGTCGGAGCCGATGCTGCCCACCAAGACCTCGCCGGTGGCGATGCCGATGCGCAGGTTCACCGAAGGCAGGCCCTGCTTCATGTTCACCAGGTCGGGCAACTCGGCCTGCAACTGCGGCACGCGCGCGATCTGCGCCATCGCCGAGAGTGCGGCCAGCGTCCCCTGTTCGGCGTCGGTCACGAAGGGAGGGCCCCAATAGGCCATCATGGCGTCGCCGATGAACTTGTCGATGACGCCCCGGTTATCCCTCACCGCCTCCGACATCAGGGTGAAATGCCGGTTCATGATGGCCACCAGGCCCCGTGGCGTCATCTGCTCGCTCATCCGGGTGAAGCCCTGCAGGTCGCAGAACATCACCGTCATGGTCCGCCGCTCGCCCTCCTGGCCGAGCGCCTGCGGCGCGGCGATCAACTGCCGGGCGATGCGGTTGTCGATGTATTTGCCGAACAGCTCGCGCGCCCGGATACCGACACGAAGTTCCTCGGTCATCTGGTTGAACGCCTCGGTCAGGCGACCCACCTCGTCCTTGGTCTTCACCGGCACCTGGACTTCCAGTTGGCCGGAGCTGATCGCCCGGATGCCCACGAGCAGGTCCCGGAGCGGGCGGACGAGCTGGCGGGCCAGGACCAGCGCCGTGCCGATCGCCAGCACACAGGCCAGCGTCAGCAGGGCCACGCTGACGTCCATGGCGCGCGCCTGATGGACCGTGACTTGCCGGCCCGCGTCGCTGGCCGCGGCGAAGACCATCGAGCGTGTCGTGTCCATGTAGCTGTCGTAGTTTGCGCGCCATTTGGTGAGGTCGCTGAAACCCTCGTTGAATTGGGCCATGTCGCCGTGGTCCAACGCGGTGATCAGCTTCACTTGCCGGTCGAGGTGGCTCTTCTCCTCGTTTTCGATCCAGGTCAGGCGTTCGTCGATGCGGGCCAGCTGGGCCTTGTCGACCAGGGGATCGGGGTTCGAAAGCTCCCTGGCGGTGATCCGGCGCGCTTCGACGAGGTTCTTGTGAACCAGGTCGTCGAGCACCTGCAGGCGGGCCACGGTCGACGGCAGGTCATTGCCCGGGTGGTGCAGTCCCAGGGTCTTTTCGAGGATGTATTGCCGGGTCCGGTAGGCTTCCTCGGTCGTGTAGACGTTGATCGTGGCGGCGTCGCCATAGATGTTCAGGTACCCACTGGTGATCCGCTGGATGCCGAGGCTGACGTTCCTGGACGAGATCAGGTTGACGACCGAGACGATGGTCATCGCGACCACCACGGTCGCGGCGATCAGGAAGATCTTCGCGGCGACGGAGACGTTCATGCCTTCCCCCAAGGATCAAGCACGCGAGGTCGCGGGGTGAGGTGATCTAACACCTTCACCGTATGAATGCACGCTAGAGGTGTGGGCCGGAGTTTCCGCCCAAGGTGACGCCGGGCCGCCCTATTTCTGGGCGGCTGCGACGCCGTTCAGGCCGGCATGCAACCAGCCGCTTTCGTTGGAGTTCTTCGAGGCGGCGAGCAGCTGCTCGATCGCGTGCCTGCGGGCCGCCAGCGCGGCGGGGTTCTTGGGCTCGGCGGCGAGGGCGGCGCTGGTCAGGCGTAGCGCGAGCGCCGGGTCCGTGGCCACCAGGGCCTCGGCGCGCGCCGCCACGGGACTTGCCCCGCCGGCGATGCGCACGATCTCCGAATAGGCCTCGAGCGGGGCGGTGGCGTACGTGGTCGCCGGATCGCCATCAAACCAGCCGGCGTAGCCCTCATAGATGCCGCGCACCGACCAGCTGATCGCGCCGTAGCCCTCGCCCACATAGAGCGCCGGCGGCAGCTTGATGGTCTTCATCAGGCTGTAGACGTCCTGGCCCTGGTTCATGCCCTTCACCGTGGCGTCGTGCACATAGAGGATGGCGTCGCGGTACTGGGTCAGCACGCGCTGGACGTTGGCGGCGCCGACGATGGGCACGCCGTGGCTCGGCAGGACGATTTCCGGCTTCAACGCCAGGACCTTGTTGATCGACTCCACATAGTTCAGGGCCGGCCGCGCAGGCGTACCCCGCAGCGTGTACATGTTGGGGAACGACGCATAGTAGTTGTCCCCGATGAAGAGCGCCTTCAGCTCCGGGATCCAGACGTTGAGCATGTCCGGGGTCTCGCCCGGCATGGCCAGGCAGTCGAAGGTCAGGTCGCCCAGCTTGAACTTGTATTCCTTGTCGAACAGCACGTCGGCGAGCGCCGGGGCGGCGTAGTTCCCAGGGCTCGCGCCCGCGCCGCGCGCGCCGGCGCCCAGGGCGCCCGGCGAGGCGTTGTACTGGGCGGAGTTGCGCATGACGAAAAAGCCCTCCAGCCGGGCCTGATAGTTGCGGAACTCGACCTCATTGGCCTGGCCGATGACGTGGGTCCCCGCCTCCTTCCAGGCGGGGACGCCGCCGGTGTGGTCGCCGTGGCTGTGGGTCAGGATGATGTCCTTGACCGGACCGGTGGAGACCGCGCGAAGCAGGGCCTTGTGGCGCGCGGCGTTCATCGGCAGGGAGGTGTCGATGATCACGTTGCCGGCCTTGGTGGTCACCATGAAGGTGTTGCCGAAGCCGGTGGCCTGGAAGATGCGGCCGCCCGCGAAGGCGAGGGCCTTGGTCTGGCCGGCGCCGGCGCTGGTCGGCTGGTTGGCGCCGAGCGGGAGGTCCCCGGTCGGATTGGAGCCCGTCGGATTGGGCTGCGCCGGCGCCGGGGTGGCGGTCGCCAGGGCGAGGATCAGGGCCAGGGCGTGGCGCATCGGAAGCTCCTTCGTAAGACCGCCGCGCTTGACGCCGCGCGCGCGGCAAGGCTGATCGCCGGCCATGAACGACATGCCCGACGATGCAAGCCAAGACAAAGAGGCCGCGCGGCGCAAGCTGATGGGCCGCGCCATGGTGATCGGCCTTCTGGTGCTGGTGGCGATCTACGCCGTCTTCACGTTCCTCGGACGGCGCTGACCAGCTATTTCGCCTCGGCGGCGGCCTTCATGGTGCCGAGCAGGCCGGTGAACTGCTTGGTGCGGTTGGCCTTGTCGGCCGCCTTGTCTTCCGCTTCGTGCTTGGGCAGGGCGTCGGCGTCATAGACCAGGGTGTAGAGCAGCTTGGAATGGCCCTTGTCGATCGGCTGGATCTCCACGGTGCCGTGGTAGTCGATCGGGCTCTTCGGCTGGCTGTAGGTGTAGGACCAGGCGGTCTTGGCCACGAGCAGCTCGTTGATGCGTCCGGCGATGGTGCGGACCGAGCCCACCTGGCCCTCCGCGCCCGCGATCGTGCAGGTGGTCTTGAACCAGGTCCCGATCAGGCAGTAGCCGGAGATCTTCGGCCACGCCGCATCGGCCGAGGCGTTGACGGTGGTTTCCAGCGGGATGGTGACGAAGTCGGCGGCGCGGGTGGCCCCGGCGCAGAGCGTGAGGCCGGCGAGCGCGGCGGCGGCGATCTTCAGGTTCATCTTGAGTTTCCCCCTCATTTTGGTTGGTCGAACCCAACTGTGCCCATGCGACGTGGCGGAAGCCAAGTCCCTCCGGCGCGGCGTTCTATGCCGTGGGCAGGCGCAGGCTGGCGCGGACGCCTGCGTGCGCCGGGTCGTAGACCACCTGCGAACTGAGACTGACGGCCATGGCCTTGATCAGCCGCCCGCCCAGGCCTGTGCCATGGGCCGCGGCGCCGGCGGTGAGGCCGGGGCCATCGTCCTCGACGGAGAGGGTCAGGCCGTCGCCGCCGTCGGCCAGCCGGATGCGCACCTCACCGGCCTCGCCGCGCTTGTAGGCGTACTTGCAGGCGTTGGTGACCAGCTCGTTGACGATCACGCCTACCGAGACCGCCTGATCGGTCGCCAGCCGCACCGGCTCGGCGACCAGGCTGAGGCGCCGCGGCGATGCGGGGGACGACAGCGTGTCCTGCAGCTCGCGCACCAGGGCGTTGAGGTATTCACGCATGTCCACGGACTCGACGTCGCCCGAGGAATAGAGCCGGCGGTGGACCTGAATGATCGCCTCAATGCGCCGCTGGGTGTCCTTCAGCGCCGCACGTGACTCGCCCTCCAGGGCCGACGCCTGCATCTGCACGAAGGCCGAGACCAGCTGCAGGCTGTTGGCCACCCTGTGGTTCACCTCGCGCAGCAGGGCCTCCAGGCGGGCGTTGCTGGTCGAGAGATCGGCGGTGCGCGTGGCCACCTGCGCCTCGAGGTCGCGGTTGAGCGTGCTGAGCTCGGCGCGCGAGGCGGTGAGGTCGCGGGTGTAGCGCAGGATCACCAGCAGCGATCCGACGCCCACGGCGAGCAGCAACAGGCCCGCGCCGATGGCGATCTGGACGAGACGGTCGATCGAGGCCCGGCGCGCCCGGTCGCGCTGCGCCAGCTTGGTCCGCTCCAGCGCCAGCATGCGGTCGGTCTGGGCGCGCAGGGCGCGGGTGGTGGCCACGCCGGTGTCTTCGTAGAAGGCCGAGCTGTCGTCCGCGCCGCCGCGGGCGAAGGCGATGGAGACGTCGATCGCCTGGACCTGCTGGTCCAGCAGCTTGCGCAGCGCTGCCACGTTGGCCTGCTGCTGCGGGTTATCGAGTGTCAGCTTGCGGATGCGATCAACGCCGGCGTCGATCTGGCCGCGGACCGTCTGGACACCGCTGGCGAAGCGCTCGTCGCGGGACAGCAGGTAGCCGCGCCGGGCCGCCTCGATCCGCTCGTCGAGGATGCGGAAGTCGGAGATGGACGACTCCACCTCATAGGTGTGGGCCACCAGGCCGGTGAAGTTGAAGTTCTGGGCCATGACCGAGGCGGCGAGCGCGCCCACCGCCACCAAGGTGAGGAACCCCACCGCCACCGCGCCGAAGACGAGGCTGTTGAACGACCGCTGGGAGCGGGCCTGCCGACGGTCGCTCGCGCGGGTTTCAGCCGGCGAGGGATTCAAGTTCGGCCGCGTCGATATCTTCGTTCGAATAGACGTCCTGGACGTCGTCGTCGTCGTCGAGGGTCTCCAGGAGCTTCATCAGGGTCGCCGCCCCGTCGCCGGTGATCGGCGTGCGGACCTTGGGCCGCCAGGCGATGGCGGTGGCCTTGGCCGGACCGAGCGCCGCCTCCAGGGCGGCGGCGACGTCGGAAAGGTCGGCGAAGGCGGTGTAGATCACATGGCCGTCCTCGTCGGATTCCACATCCTCGGCGCCGGCCTCGATGGCGGCTTCCATGACCTTGTCCTCCGAGCCGGCCTGCGGCCCGTAGGTGATCTGGCCGACCCGGTCCCACATGAACGAGACGGAGCCGGTTTCGCCCAGGTTCCCGCCGTATTTCGAGAAGGTGGAGCGCACGGAGGCGGCGGAGCGGTTGCGGTTGTCGGTCAGCACCTCGACGATGACCCCGACCCCGCCGGGACCGAAGCCCTCGTAGCGGATCTCCTCATAGGCCTCCGCCTCGCCGCCGCTGGCCTTCTTGATGGCGCGGTCGATGACGTCCTTGGGCAGGGACTCGGCCTTGGCGTTGTTCACCGCCAGCCGCAGCCGCGCGTTCATCGCCGGATCGGGCAGGCCCGCCTTGGCGGCCACGGTGATCTCGCGGGAAAGCTTGGAGAACAGCTTGGAGCGCGCACTGTCGGCGCGGCCCTTGCGATGCATGATGTTCTTGAACTTGGAATGTCCGGCCATGGTCCGCTTGCGGTCGATCGAGGAAGGGGGAGAGACGCGGTTCTATCCTTCGGGCCCGCGGATCGGAACCCCTGCCATGCGCGCGGGTTTGCCTCAGTGGACCCCAAGCGGGAGGCTTTGTCATGAGCGAACAGGTCGTCGAGGACTTGGAAGACCTCGAACAGCCGGCGGCGAACGGCGAGCTTGTGCACTGGATGGGACGCAAGCCGCTGACGGTCGGTCCCACCGGGCTCTCCGTCGCTGCGGCCAGTGGCTTCATCCTGGGCGTGGCGGGAACCCTGACAGTCCTGGCGCTGGCCGGCTGGCTGGGGCCCGAGCGCGAGATCGCGGCGCCGCGCAGGCGGTAGCGGCGGCTACTCCATCGGCTCGCAGTCGATACGGCCGACGCCGCCATGCTGCAGCAGGAAGACCGCGTCCTGCGGCACGTCCTGCTGGCCGGCCTGATCGCGCGGCAGGTTGGCGTAGAGGCCGCGCAAGACCCGGCCTGAGATGCCGTGGCTGACCGCGATGATCCTGCGCTCCGGTTCCGGCGGCAGCTCGGCCAGCCAGGCGCTGACCCGGGCGGCGACGTCCTCGTAGCTCTCGCCGGTGGCGGCGTCGAAGGCCCAGCCGGTCTTGCCGAAGGTCTCCGGGTGCTCGGCCTCCAGTTCGGCGCGCAGGCGTCCGTCATGAGCGCCCCAACTCATCTCCTTCAGCCGGTCGTCAAGCTCCACCGGGAGGCCGCCCAGCTTCTGCGAGACGATCTCGGCCGTGGCGTGGGCGCGGCCGAGCGGGCTGGAGACGATGCGCCAGCCCCGCGGCTCGCGGATCAGGTCGGCCAGCAGGCGGCCCACCGCCTTGGCCTGGCGGACGCCAAGCTCGGTGAGCGGACTATCGACGTGGCCCTGGATGCGGCGCTCGCGGTTGAACTCGGTCTGGCCGTGCCGAACCAGATAGATCATCGCTTGCGGCGCACCACGGGATGCGAGGTCGAGAGCCCGCCGTCGACGGCGATGGTCTGGCCGTTGACGTAGGAGGAGTCGTCGCTGGCCAGGAACAGGCCGGCGTGGGCGATCTCGTCCGGCATGCCATAGCGGGTCAGCGGGTTGAGCTGGCCGATCTTGTCCTCGTTGCCGCGGGCCCGGGCGCCGTCGAAGATCGGCTTGGTCATGCCGGTCTCGATCAGGCCGGGCGCGACGGCGTTGACCCGCACGCCGGTCCCGTAGAACTCGTTGGCCGAGGTCTGGGCCAGGCTGATCACGCCGGCCTTCGACGCCGAATAAGCCGGGCCGCCGGCGCCGGAGCGGATGCCGGCCACAGAGGCCGTGCAGATGATCGAACCCTTGCCGGCCGCGATCATCGGGACCGAGGCGTGCTTCACGGCCAGGAAGGCGCCGATCAGGTTCACCCGCAGGATCTCGGACCAGTAGTCGGCGGTCTGTTCGTGCAGCGGCGTCCAGCCGCCGGAGATGCCGGCGTTGGCCCAAACCACGTCCAGCGTGCCGAACTCGGCCTGAGCGCGGTCGATGTAGGACTTCACGAAGGCCTCGTCGCCGGCGTCGCCCTGCATGGCGATGGCCTTGCCGCCGGCTTGGCCGACCATGGCGGCCGTCTCAGTCACGCTCTCGGCGCGGTCGACGCAGACCAGGCGCGCGCCCTCGACGGCGAACAGCAGGCTGGCGGCGCGGCCGATACCGCTGCCGGCGCCGGTGATGACCGCCGTGCGGCCCTGGAGACGTCCCATGGAATTTCCTTTGATCTCTAGACCGTGGCTTTGGCGCGGCTGGCCGCTGTGACGATGGCGTCGACGAAGGTGTCGTAGAGGCCGGGCGGCAGGTCGTGGCCCATGCCGGGAATGATCCGCAATTCCGCGCCGGGAATGGCCGCGGCGGTGGCTTCGCCGCCGATGGGCATCAGCAGAGGATCGTCGGCGCCGTGCAGCACCACGACCGGCAGCTTCAGGCCCCTCAGCGCCGCGGTGCGGTCGCCGTCGGCGCGCACGGCGGCCATCTGGCGGGCGACGCCGGGCGGATTGAAGGCGCGCGTGTATTCGGCGATGACGCGGGCGCGGTTCTCTTCGTCCGTAAACGGATATTTTGGGCTGCCGATGGTGCGCGTGTTGGCCATGCGGTCGGCCAGATAGGCCTGGAAATCGGCCTTGGGGTCCGGTGGCGGCGCGTTCAGCACCGCGGCGGCTTCCGGCGTCGACTTGAAGGCGTCGGCGGCGCCGGTGGTGGACATGATTGACGTCATCGAGAGCACCCGCCCGGGGTGATCCAGCGCGATCCGTTGGACGATCATCCCGCCCATGGAGACGCCGGCGATATGGGCCTGCTTCACGCCCGCGGCGTCGAGGACGGCCACGGCGTCATTGGCCATGTCCTTCAGCGTGTAAGCCTCGCCCGGCCACGTGGAGAGGCCGGTGTCGCGGTTGTCGAGGCGGATGGCACGATAGCCCTTGGCGGCCAGCTTCTCGCAGAAGGCTTCCGGCCAGCGGGTCATCTGCGAGCCCAGGCCGTTGACCAGCAGGATCGCGTCCGGCCGATCGTCGCCGAAGCTCTGCCATTCGATCTCGATCGGGCCGTTGCGGGCGCGGGGCATGGGCAGGTCTCTCCAAAAATGGCCGTCATCCCGGCCGCAGCGAAGCGGAGAGCCGGGACCCAGGACTTCAGGCTGTGCGGCCGCCCCTGGGTCCCGGATCGGCTCTTCGGCCGTCCGGGATGACGGATGAAATTACGGAACTAGCAGCACTCTCCCGACCGCCAGGCGGCTTTCGATGTAGCGGTGGGCCTCGTGGGCGTCCTTCAGCGGGAAAACGCGGTCGATCAGCACTTTCAGGGACCCGTCGGCCACGTCCTGGATGAGCTGCTGGATGTTGTCGTGCACCCGGTCGGTGGCGATCTCGGCGCCCAGGAAGACGCCCGAGAGCGAGCGGTTGCCGCCCATCATGGTCCCAACATCGACCTTCATCGGTTCACGCCCGGCCTGGCCGACCATGGAGACCCGGCCGCGGTAGGCGAGGCTCAGGATCGAGGACTGCAGGGTCGGACCGCCCACCGGGTCGACGATCACGTCGGCCATGTGCTTATCGGTCAGGCGCGCGACCTCGGTCACGACATCGTCGCGCTGGTAGTTGATGCCGTGGGTGAGGCCATAGGCCTTGAGCTTCTCCAGGCGCTCGTCGGAAGAGGCGGTGGCCAGGACCATGGCCGCCCCAGCCCGCGCTGCCAGCTGGATCGCCGCGACGCCGACGCCGGAGGCGCCGGCCTGCACCAGGACGATCTCGCCCTTCTTCATGCGGCCGAATTCGAAGAGGCAGTCGTGGGCGGTGCCGAAGGGCACGGGAATGGCGGCGGCCAGGCGGACATCCATGCCGGGCGGGATCACCCAGGCGGTGCGGGCGGCCACGGCGCGCAGCTCGGCGTGGCTGCCGAAGGCCCCGGTGGTGACCGCCTTGTCGCCGACCTTGATATTGTCGACCTCTTCGCCGACCGCGACCACCTCGCCGGCGGCCTGGTAGCCCACGATATGCGGCTTGGTGGCAAGCGCGCCGCGGAAGCGGTTGAGCGTGTCGCCGCCCTCGATCGAGACCGCCTCGACGCGGATGACGATGCCCTTGCGGTGGCATTCCGGATCCGGGACATCCTCGTAGCGGAAGACGTCCGGGCCGCCGTTCTCGTAATAGACTGCAGCCTTCATGATGGCGTTTCCCTATGAAACATCTGTTTGACTCAACCCATTCCACGGCCAACCTGGGCGCGCAAGATCGAAGCAGGGGAAGGATTGGACCATGACGCGGGCGCTGGTGTTGGGCGGCGGTGGGCCCGTGGGGATCGCCTGGGAAAGCGGGCTGATCGCGGGCCTCGCGCAGGGTGGCGTGAACCTGGGGACGGCCGACTTCACCATGGGCACCTCGGCGGGGTCGTTCGTGGGGGCCAGGCTGGCGCTGGGGTCGGACCCGGCGACGCTGGCCGACCCGATCATCGCCGACCAGATTTCCCCCAACCAGGATCGGAGCGAGAGCCAGCGCAGCTCCGAGCGCGCGGCGCCGGCCGACCTGACGCGGCTGATGCAGCTGATGGGCGAGGTCCACAGCGGGGCGCGCAATCCCGCCGAGGTCCGCGCCGAGATCGGCGCCTGGGCCCTGGCGGCTGAGACGCCCAGCGAAGACGCCTTCATCGGGAGCTTCGGCCGTTCGTTCTCAACCCTACCGGTCGACGCGTGGCCGGAGCGGGGCTTCGCCTGCGCGGCGGTGGATGCGCAGACCGGCGCCTTCAAGATGTGGACCAAGGAGTCCGGCGTGGGCGTGGTGCGCGCGGTGGCCTCGAGCTGCAGCGTGCCGGGGGTCTATCCGCCGGTGACGCTGAACGGGCGGCGCTACATCGACGGCGGCATGCGCTCGGCCACCAACGCCGACATGGCCATCGGCCACGAGCTGGTGGTGGTGATCGCGCTGCGCCTGGGGGCCGGCGGCGGGGTCGTCGGCGAGCGGATGACCGCCCAGTTCGATCAGGAGATCGAGACCCTGAAGGACGGCGGCGCGACGGTGCTGACCATCACCCCCGACGAGGGCAGCGTCGAAGCGTTCGGCGTCAACCTGATGGATTTCCGCAAACGCCCCGGGGCGGCCAGGGCGGGACTGGCCCAGGGCCTGGCCTATGCGAAGGACGTCAGCGCCTACTGGAGCTAGCCGTCAGCCGGCCCGCTCGGCGTTCTGGCGGCCGAACAGGAAGCCTTCCACGAAGGTCCAGAGTTCGGCCATTTCGCGCGCCGCTTCCGTTGGCGGATCGAGTTCCTCAACCGATCGGCCCAGTTCGAGCGCCGACTGATAGGTCAGCCGCGCCCGAAGGATGCTCGGGATCACCGGCAGGCGCAGCAGCAGCAAGGCCTCCAGGGCGCGCTTCACCGACGGGGTCTCGACCCCGGTGCGCGCCGGGGGCGCCTGGTTGATCACCACCAGCGCGGGCTTGCGCAGGCGCCGCACGATCGACGCCGTCTGGATCGCCGCGGCGAGGTCGACGAAGGTCGGGCGGATGACCAGCAGGCAAAGGTCGGCCGCGACGATGGCGTAGCTGATCTCCTCCTCGACGACCGCTGGGGTGTCGATCACCATGAGGTCGGCGCCGGTCTTCACCGCGCCGAGCTGCAGGGTGAAAAGCTTGGCGCCGGAGGTTTCGACCAGCTCCGGCCCGGCGCCACGGCGGCCCTTCAGGATATAGGTGGCGGTCCGCTGGGCGTCGGTGTCCGCCAGCAGGACCTTACGGCCACGCAGGTGGGCGGCCAGGGCCACATGCAGAGCCACCGTGCTCTTCCCCGATCCGCCCTTGCGCGCAATGACGGCGATCGTGCGCATGGAGGCGTGAGGCGGTGTCCGGGGAGAGCCAGGGAGGGCGCAACCTTGACTGTAGCCTGTGACAGACGCGCGACCGGCGCCGGCGGCTAGCCGTTCTTTTTCACGAACGCCCGGATCGCCGCGATGATCTGGTCCTGGTCGTCTTCGGTGAGGTAAGGGTGCATCGGCAGGCTGATGACTTGGCCGGCCTTGGCCTCGGTGACCGGCAGGCCGCCCGGCGCGGTCGGGTAGACCGAATAGACGCCCTGCTTGTGGATCGGGATCGGATAGTAGACAGCGGTCGGCACGCCCTGCTCGCGCAGCTGCGGGCCAAGGTCGTCGCGGCCGCCCTTCACATCATTGGGAATTTCGATCGTGTACTGCGCCCAGACGCTGATGCCGCCGTCCTGCACCGTGGGCGTCTTCACCAGGTCCGAGAGGCCCGTGGCATAGCGGTCCGCGACGCGGTTGCGGGCGACGATCTCGTCCTTGAAGATCTTCAGCTTCTCCAGCAGGACGGCGGCCTGGATGGTGTCCATCCGGGAATTCATCCCGATACGGACGTTCAGGTATTTCGGGTCGTGCTCGAAGGTCTTGCCCTCGATGTCCGATTTCACCGCCTGGCCGTGGACGCGCAAGGACACCAGCAGGTCGTGGAACTTCTCGTCCTTGCAGAGCACCGCGCCGCCGTCGCCGTAGCAGCCCAGCGGCTTGGCCGGGAAGAAGGAGGTGGTGGTGACGTCGGCCCAGTGGATGGGATGCTTGCCGTCCAGCGTGCAGCCGAAGCCCTGGGCCGAGTCGCTGATCAGCTTCAGGCCGTGCTTGGCGCAGACCCGGGCGATCGCCGGATAGTCCGCCGGGCCGCCGAACAGGTCGACGGCGATCACCGCGCGGGGGGTGAGCTTGCCCTCGCGCTTCACCGCCTCGATGGCGGCCTGCAGGCTTTCCGGGTCAAGATTGTAGGTCTCCGGATCGATGTCCACGAACACCGGCGAGGCGCCGACCAGCGGCATGGCCTCGGCCGTGGCGGCGAAGGTGAAGGAGGGGCAGAAGACCGCGTCGCCTGGGCCGATCCCCCAGGCCATCAGCGGCAGGACCAGGGCCTCGGTGCCTGAGCCGCAGGATAGCGCATGGGGCGCCTGGCCGAAGGCGGCCAGCTGGCGTTCGAACTCGCCGATCTCCGGCCCCATGATGTAGGCCCCCGAGCGCACCACCTTGAGGATGGCGTCCTCCAGGGGCTGGCCGAGGCGCTTGCGCTGCGCCTGCAGGTCGATGAACGGGATCATGGCTAAGGCCTCTCGCGAAGGTGCGGGGCGCCTATGCCATGCATCGGGCGCCAGCGCCAAAACACGCTTGGTGTCGCGGTGTTTCGCGATCCTTCAAGAGACGAGACAGGCCTGGCCGCCAAGCCGGGCTTTCGTCGCTCCTGGTCCCTGCCATTCGCCAAAGGAGCCGAAACCATAGCGCGACGAACCGGCGTAACTCTCCACGCCGCAAGGGGCGAGGCTGGCGTGACTTGGCGAGTCGGTGAACGGGCTTCCAAACTTGACCCTAGGGGCGTCCCATACAACCTTCGCCATCAGGGCGCGGAACGATACGGGTAAGGCTGCGGACCTGCTGCACGGGGATCGGAGCGCTTAGTGGGATTAGAATTTCTTGCTATCGCCGCCCCGATTGGCTGGGTCGGCGCATGGATCGCCGGCTCGATCCTTTATCGCCGAAAATCGGGCAAGCCCCTGTTCCCCCGCGCTCCCGATAACGCAGTCTTTGCTGAAGCTTGGCGCTCGGGACGCTCGCTAAAGAATGTGCTGACGCGCATCGGCGGCGCCAGAAACTGCCTCCTGGTCTATGTGGCTGACGGCGCGCTGACGATCGTTCCCGTGTTTCCATTCAACCTGATGTTCTTGCCCGAAACCTATGGGCTGGAGACAACCATCCCTATTTCCGACATCAGGGTTACCTCCCTCGATGGGCTGTTCGGGAAGCGGCTCCTACTGACGATTGCGGGGCTCAAGGAACAGCGCTTCGAGCTTTGGTTGCGCGATCAGCAAGGTTTTCGAGATGCACTTGAAGGCAAGAGCGTCGCTCTCATCAGACCTACCCACGAAAAGCGTTTAGATCGACCTCGCGCAGGTTGGCGTCTGAATCTTTTCCGTGTGTTCGCGGTGGTCTGGGGCGTTGGAGCGGGCGCGGCGGGCCTTACTGGTTTAGCCCAAGATACCAGCTTCAGATCACACGGGATGATCGCGACCGGGAGGATTGTCGGACACACCGGCGAGATCGGGGCCAAGAATGACATGGGGGTCGTGCAATACGAGGTCGGCGGCCGCGCCTACACCCTGACCTCGCTCCGGGGATCGGGGATCTACAAAATCGGAGATCTGGAAAAGGTCCGCTACCTGCCGGATGACCCCGCCTCGGCGCGGGAGGATGACTACCTGGGCTTTGACTTCCTGTTTGCGTGTCTCGGCTCTTGCATACTGGTACTCGCGTTGACCATCGGTCGGATTGCGCGAGTTTTCACTCGGTCTATGAATGTGTGAGGCGCGCTCGCGGTTGGTTCGCTATGCCCGGCGTGCCTGCTTTAGCGAAGCCAGCATTTCCCGCCGCAGAATGGCGTTCAGGCGGCCCTGGTATCCCTTCCCCTGCGATTTGAGCCAATCCAGCACGTCGGCGTCCACGCGAGCCGTGATCTGCTGCTTTACGGGCCGGTAGAAGCGGCCCCGGACGCCAGCGCTCCACGCCTCGTCTGACAACTCGGGGATGTCGCGGGTGTCGATAGTCTCGTCATGCAACGCCGCCAGCGTGGCCAGGTGCTCGCGCTGCGCATCGGTCAGCGCCGGCGGCGTTTCCGCGTTGTGGTTATCCAGCTTCGTTTTCATAGCGTCGCCTCTCTCGCGGCGTGGCCCGTCGCGCTGAAATGATGCGGATGACGTCCACCGCTCCGCCTTCGGCGTCTTCCTCGGTGACCGTGTGCGCCACCACGAGGATCACGAAGCCCTCGACCGCCCCAACGGTTTGCCACCGCTGCTCGCCGCCCTCGATGCGATCCTGAACCGAGAGATGCAGCGGATCCTGAAATACCTGCCGGGCTTCCTCGAAGCTCACACCGTCATGCTTGCGCTGATTTGAAAGGTTTTTAGCCTCGTCCCATTCAAATCGGACGCTGGTTACAGATTCCATATAATTATGATTTTGTAGTTACACAAGCTGGAGGTCGTCGCATCCCGCATTGGTTCCCGGTGCGTGTGGATGTGGAAAGCCCTGGATGCGGAGTCAGCGCTTGAACCTCGCTTCCCCACCCGTCTCCCGCGGATCAAGTCCGGGGTCGCCACCCTCCCCGGAACGGGGAGGGATGATCTCGTCAGATCTGCCGCGCCCTGCCTTCCCAGTAGGGGGCGCGGACCTTGTTGCGCTGGATCTTGCCGGCTTCGGAGCGGGGAAGCTCGGTGACGAAGTCGATGCTGCGCGGGACCTTGAAGGCCGGCAGGTTCATGCGCGCGAAGGCCAGGATCTCCTGGGCCAGCTCGTCGGAGGGCGCATAGCCGTCCTTCAGCAGGATCACCGCCTTGACCTGCTCGCCCCACTCGTCGTGCGGAACGCCGACGGTGGAGCTGTCGGCCACCGCGGGGTGCTTGATCAGCTCATTGTCGATCTCCTGGGGATAGATGTTCACCCCGCCGGAGATGATCGTCTCGGCGTTGCGGCCGGTGAGGAACAGATAGCCGTCCTCGTCGAAGTAGCCGACGTCGCCCATGGTGAAGTAGTCGTCGACCCGGTTGGCGTTGGTCTTGGCCTCGTCCTTGTAATAGGTGAAGCCGCCGCCCGGGGGCAGCTGATGGTAGATGGTCCCGGGCACGCCGGTCGGGCATTCATTGCCCTGCTCGTCGAGGATCTTGGAGCCGAGCAGCGCCGGGCGCTTGCCGACGCTGCCGGGCTTCTTCAGCCACTCCTCCGACGAGATCACGAAGCCCGCGCCGCCCTCGGAGCCGGCATAGTACTCGTTGAGCACGGGTCCGAACCACTCGATCATCGCCGCCTTCACTTCCGGCGGGCAGGGCGCAGCGCCGTGGACGATGTACTTCACGTGGCTGATGTCGTGCTCGTCCTTGACCTCCTGCGGCACCGACAGCAGGCGCTGGAACATGATCGGCACCAGGTGCATGTGGGTCACCCGCTTGCCGGTGATGGTGGCCAGCACCTGCACCGAATCCCACTTGTCGAGGAACACCAGTTCGCAGCCCGCGCCCATGGCGCCGCGCACGTCGAAGGCCAGTGGCGCGGCGTGATAGGCGGGACCGGCGCAGAGCTGCACCGAGCTCGTGTGGTCGTAGCCGCGCATGGTGTAGAGCGCCTGCACCGGGACGATCGGCTGGGCGCGGAAGACGCCCTTCGGCCGGCCCGTGGTGCCGGAGGTGTACATCATGGCGTTGCCGAGCAGGGGATCGGCGATATCGCCTCCGTCGAGACCGGCGAGCGGCTGGTCGTAGGGTTCGAAGCCCGGGATCGGTCCGCCGATGGCGATCTTGGCCCTGACGCCGGGGCACTGGGCGACGGCGGCCTCGGACGCGGCCACCCGCTGCTCGCAGAACACCGCCTTCGCCTCGCAATCCTTGATGATGTAGGCGATCTCGTCGGCGTTGAGGTGCCAGTTCACCGGGGTGATCCGCCAGCCGGCCCTTTGCGTCGCGGCCAGGACCTCGACGAACTCTGCGCGGTTGGAGCAGACCAGCGCCACAGCGTCGCCGGCCGCGAGACCCTTGGCGCGCAGCAGGCGCACGATGCGGTTGGCCTGGGCGTTGACCTTGCCCCAGGTGTGGGTCTTGCCGTCGGGATCGTGGATGAAAACCGCATTCGGCTTCAGATCGGCCCAGACGGCGATCGTCATCCCCTGGGCGGCCGCCTCGTTCAAACGGTCGTCGAGGCTCGCCCCGACCAGGCCTTGGCGGTCCTTCACGTCTTCCATCAAATCCTCCCGGCGCCTTCACATGAAGCGGCGCGCTGAATGCTTTTGGAGGCCTTACGGAGGACGGGACGAAATAATCCGCGTCCCTTGTCGACCCGGGGACCTCGACGCCACCAAATCACGGGAGGAAGCAGGCGACAATTGGGCTTCGCCGCCCACGGGCGTCGCGAGGCCCTAGCGGGTCAGCTCGCAGATCCAGTTGACCTCCCAGGTCTTGCCGGCGTCGGCGGAAAAGGCCTGCTCCATGTGAGCCTCGGTCTGGCCGGCGTGGGACCACTCGTAGCGGATCAGGACCGAGCGGCCTTTCCAGTCCCCGTAGGCGTAGAAGCGTCCCACGCCGCCCTCGAACGCGCCGATCTGCGGTGGCAGGTCCAAGGTGCCCGCGTCCATATCGACGCCGTAGATGCTCCACTGCTGGGACGTCGGATTGTAGATCCGAAGCGTCTGGGCCTTGATGTGCAGATGGTCCTTGGCATCGTCGACCTCGAAGTCCTCGAGGTTGGCGTTTGTGCCGAACATCTTGTGGTGGTTCGAGCGGCCGTCGTACTCGACCCACGCGGTGGAGCCGGCCAGCCGCTCTGGGAGGCGCTGCACGTGGGCCTTCCAGTCGCCGATCAGGAAGTCGAAGTCGTGGGCGCCGTCGCGCACCGCGGGCGGCGGGACCCGGGCCGGCTGGGCGGTCGCCGGGATCGGCGCGAGGAGGGCCGCGGCGAGTAGCCTGGCGGCGGGGCGGTTGCTTCGGAACATGTCGAGCCTCGTTTCAGAACGAGGCGGATCCCTAGAGCTGGCCTGCTGACACCTTCCTGTCAGCTGCCGATCCGGCTAGCTGAAGGTCTTGGAGGCCCAGCGCCAGGCGAAATAGCCGGCGCTGGCGCCGACGCACGTCAGCAACGTGCCCCAGCAGATGTCGATCAGGGTGATGCGGGTGGCCCAGACCTTCAGCGTCGCCTGGTTGGTCAGGTCGTAGGTGGCGTAGGCGAAGGCGCCCAGCAGGGCGCCGGTCAGCGCGATCTTGCCAAGGCCGGCGTCCTTGTTCGGCAGGATCGCCAGGACCACTACGCCCAGGACGTACACCAGGTAGAAGACGATGGCCGCGGGCAGAGCGGGCTTGTCGGCCAAGGCGTAGTCGAGCGTCGGGCGATAGACGCGCTGGCCGGCCACCGTCAGGTAGACCGCGTCGAGGGCGGCGATGGCGACGCCGGTTCCCAGATAGGTGACCAGGTATTTGAGCATTTCATCCCCCAAGCTCGTCATGGCCGGTCTTGTACCGGCCATCCATACGCGCCAGCGTTCGTGATTGGCCTGGGCCGACCGCGTCTATGGATCCCCGGGACAAGCCCGGGGATGACGCCCGAAATTGAAACTAGCTTGGCCTTAGCCGGTAATGGCTGACGCCCCATTCCCCGCCGCCACGGTGACCGAAGAGGCCGGCGGTGGCCAGGAAGAACAGCCGCCAGCGGCGATGCCAGAGCCCGGCCTTGTCGCCATAGACCGCCGTCAGCACCGGGCGGATGGTCGCGATGTTGCGGTCGTAGTTGGCGAGCCAGTCGAGCGCCGTCTTCTCATAGTGGGCCCCGCTCCAGCGCCAGTCCTGTTCCACCGCGAAGAGGTCGGGGAACTGGCGCATCAGGTTGTGGCTGGGCATGACGCCGCCGGCGAAGAAGTGCTGGGCGATCCAGTCGGCCTCGTCCTCGACATCGAACCGATAGGGGCCGGTGCGATGGGTGAAGATGTGGATGAACAGTCGCCCGTCCGGCTTCAGCCAGGTCTTCACCCGGCCCAGCAGGGCGCGCCAGTTGGCCATGTGCTCGAACATCTCGATGCTTACGACGCGGTCGTACCTGTCGGGCGCCTGGAAGTCGTTCATGTCGCAGGTGATGACCTCCAGGTTGCCGAGTCCGCGCTCCTGGGCCCGCGCCAGGATGAAGGCGCGCTGGCTTGCGGAATTGGAGACCGACGTGATGCGCGCGTTCGGATAGGCCTCAGCCATCCACAGCGACAGCGAGCCCCAGCCGCAGCCGAGCTCGAGGATGGTCTGGCCGTCGCACAGGTCGGCGTGGGCGCAGGTCTCGGTCAGCGCGCGGTCCTCGGCCTGGGCCAGGGTGTCGCCGGGCTCGTAGAGGCAGGACGAGTACTTCAGCCGCGGGCCCAGACAGCTGAGGAAGAAGGCCGCGGGGACCTCGTAGTGCTGCTCGTTGGCCGCGTCGGTGTGCTCGGCGATCGGGCGCTCGGCCATCTGGCGGGCGAAGGCGGCGTCGGCGTCGGGGCCCGCCGCGGCCGCCTGCTTGCGGGCGCCGGACACCAGGAACTCGATGGCGGCCCTGCGCATCGCGTCGGGAAGCGGGGCGCCCTCGAACGCTTGGAGGGCGGTGGCGACGAAACTCATACTGGGGTCCCCTAGGCGGATTTCGGCGGGAGCGGGAAGAAGGCGCTGACGCGGGCCTGGTAGGCGCGGTAGGCGTCGCCCTTGGACTGCAGCTGGGCGGCTTCCAAGGGCGGGATGCCGCTGACGCGGGTGAGCAGCAGGAACATCACGATGGGCGCCGTGAAGCTGAGCCAGGCAACCGGCCGGGTGGGATCGAAGCCGATCACCGGATAGGCCAGCCAGCCCAGCCATTCGAAGAAGTAGTTGGGGTGCCGCGACCAGCCCCAAAGGCCGACCTCGGCGACCTTGCCGTGGTTCGCTGGATCGGCCTTGAAGAGCTTCATCTGGGCGTCGGCCAGTCCCTCGCCGCCGATGGCGAGCAAGAGGATCGCGACGCCCAGCACATCGCGGAAGGCGAGCGCCGCGCCGGGCGTGCGCGCCGCGATCAGCACCGACAGGCCGAGTAGCGCCGCAGCCGGCGCCTGCGGCAGGGTCACGAACAGCATATTGCGCGCATAGGCCGCGCCCCAGTCCTTGCGGAACTGGGCGTAGCGCGGGTCTTCGTGGCGGGCCACCCGCGGCGCCAGATAGCCGCCGAGGCGAAGCGCCCAGAATGCGACCAGCGCGGCCACCAGCCACTGGCGTTGTTGTGGCGCGGCGCCGGGCTCCAGCGGGAACAGAGAGGCGCCCGCGAGCGCTACGCCTGTGCCGAAGGTCCAGAAGACGTCGGTCCAGCCGCCGTTCTTCCGCGCTAGGCCATACCCCCAGGCGCAGAGCATCACGACGGTCATGGAGACAAGCACGGCGAGGCTCAAAATCCAGATCATGTCGGAGCCACTTTCCACGTCAGCCATACGCGGTCATACCTTGGATCGGATGCATCCGCTGGGGGAAGCCTCCCGTAGCTCAAAGAGGCCTCATCGCGCCGGCGATAAGGTCCTGTTTGCTCAAGGGGTCACGTGTGTTCGACTCGGATGAACGTCGTCTACGGGTCGCGGTCGTAGGGGGCGGGATCGGCGGCCTTTCGGCGGCCTGGCTGCTTTCGAGTCGCCACGAGGTGGTGCTGTTCGAGGCTGACGGGCGGCTCGGCGGCCACGCCAACACCGTCGAGGCGCCTGGCCAGGACGGCGCCGCGGCGACCCCGGTGGACACCGGCTTCATCGTCTACAATGAGCCGAACTATCCCAATTTCACCGCCCTGCTCGACCACCTGGGCGTGGCTTCGATTCCGGCCGACATGGCGCTCAGCGTCAGCCTGGACGACGGCGATTTCGAATACTCCAGCTTCGGCATGAGCGGCGTGTTCGCCCAGAAGCGGAACATCTTCTCGGCGCGCTTCTGGTCGATGCTGCGCGACGTGACGCGCTTCTACCGCCACGGGCCCAGGGACCTGGCCGCGCTGGAGGCGCCGCTGACATCGCTGGACGACTACCTGGCGCAGAAGGGCTACTGCCAGGCGTTCCGCGACGACCACCTGCTGCCCCAGGCCGCGGCCATCTGGTCGACGCCGCTGGCGGCGATCGGCGCCTATCCGGCCGCCGCCCTGATCCGCTTCTTCCAGAACCACGGCATGATGAGCGTGTTCGGTCGGGGCCTTTGGCGCACGGTGCAGGGCGGCAGCCGATCCTACGTCCGCAAGCTGACCGAGGCCTTCCGAGGCGACGTGCGCGCCGGGGTGCGGGTGACCGGCGTGCGGCGCGTGGCGGGCGGCGTGGAGGTGCGCGACGTCACCGGCCATGTGGAGCGCTTCGACGAGGTGGTGATCGCCACCCACGGCGATGCGGCGCTGGCCCTGCTGGACGACCCGACGCCGGAGGAGCGCCGCATCCTGGGGGCCTTCAGATACAGCCGCAACCTGACGGTGCTGCACACCGACCCCAGCCTGATGCCCCGGCGCAAGGCCGCCTGGACCAGCTGGAACCACATCGGCCGCCGGGACAATCCGGAGGACGGCTGCGTCACCTACTGGATGAACCGCCTGCAGAGCCTGAAGAGTGACCAGGACCTGTTCGTTACGCTCAAGCCCACACGGCCGATCGCGCCCGAAGCCGTGATCAAGACCGAGGTCTACGACCACCCGCTGTTCGACGCCGGCGCCATCGCCGCCCAGCGCGAGCTCTGGAGCCTGCAGGGCGCCCGGAACACCTGGTTCTGCGGCTCCTACTTCGGCCACGGCTTCCATGAGGATGCGCTGCAGGCGGGCCTGGCGGCGGCCGAGCAACTGGGCGGCGTGCGCCGGCCCTGGACCGTGGCGGGCGAGTCCTCGCGCATCCACGTCGCCGCGCCGCGGGAGCCTGTGGAGGCCGCCGCGTGACCCTCGCCTCGGGGCTTTATTGCGGCCTCGTCAGCCACGCGCGGGTGAAGCCGCGAAAGCACAAACTGGCCTACAAGGTCTTCATGCTGCTCATCGACCTGGATGAGCTTCCCAGCCTCAAGCTCAAGACCTTGGGCGTCGAGCGCTTCAACCTGTTCGGCTTCGACCCCAAACGGTTCGGCGACGGTTCCGGCCGGCCATTGAAGGCGCAGATCGAATCCACGCTGACCGAGGCCGGCATTCCCACGGGTGGGCCGGTCCGCATGCTGGCCATGCCGCAGATCCTGGGCCGGGCGTTCAATCCGCTGACGGTCTATTTCTGCCACACGCCCAAGGGGGCGCTGTCGGCCATCCTCTATGAGGTCAACAACACCTTCGGCGAGCGGCACAGCTACCTGATCCCGGCGCCCGATGCGGCCCTGGTGAAGCAGGGCTGCGCCAAGGGCTTCTACGTCTCGCCGTTCATGGACATGGACCTGACCTACGCCTTCCGCATCCTGCGCCCGGAGGCGCGGGTGCTGGTGGCGGTGGATACCTCCGACGGCGAGGGTCTGGTCCTGGCGGCGAGCTTCTCCGGCGAGCGGCGTGAGCTCACCGACCGTGAACTGCTCCGCGCCTGGCTGACCCATCCCTGGATGACCCTCGGCGTCGTGGCGGCGATCCACATCGAGGCCCTGCAGATCTGGCTGAAGGGCGAGAAGGTCCGCGTGCGGCCGCCGCTCCCGGAACGGGCCGTCACGGTGTCCCCGGCGGCGAAGCTGGCGGCTTAGCTTTCCCTCCCAATGAGGGGGAGGGAAGGACTTGACTGATCATTCAAGTTGCGACTTGATGGATCGATCAATCAAGGCCGCGCCATGCCCATCGATACCCGCCTGCGCATCCTGATCGCCGCCATGGAGCTGTTTTCGGAGAAGGGCTACGGCTCGACGTCGATCTCCGACATCCTGAGCCGCAGCCAGGCCAATTCGGGCAGCCTCTACCACTTCTTCCCAGGCAAGCAGGACCTGTTGGTCGGCGTGCTGGAGCTCTACCGCGACGGCATCTACCGGATGCTGCTGGAGCCGGCGTGGCAGGGCGTCGAGGACCCCATCGAGCGGATCTTCGCGCTCATGGCGCGCTACCGGCTTGCGCTGGCGGAGAGCGAATGCCTCTACGGCTGTCCGATCGGCAGCCTGGCGCTGGAGCTGCATGAGCCGGACCCGCCGGTGCGCGAGCTTTTGGCGCAGAACTTCACCGGCTGGACCACGGCGATCGGCAAATGCCTGTCCGCGGGCGCGGCGCGGCTGCCGCGCGGAACCGACGTGGCGGCGCTGGCCGAGTTCGTCCTGACCACCATGGAGGGCGGCGTCATGCAGGCGCGCACCCACCGCGACATCGCCTATTTCGACCGCAACATCGATCAACTGCGCCGCCACATGGCGTTGCTGGAACAAAGCGCCCGGCAGGGGGCCGCGGCGTGAGCTGAGCAAGGATCAACCAAGGGGGAGTTTTCGATGCCACATGTGAACTGGCTGGCCGTCCTGGCCGCGGCCCTGGCGAGCTTCGTGCTGGGCGGGGTCTGGTATTCGGCGCTGTTTTCCAAGGCCTGGCAGGCGGCGGCGGGCTTGAGTGACGCCGACGTGGCGGGCGGGAACAAGGCGCTGATGTTCGGCGGCGCATTCGTCCTGTCGCTGGCGCAGTCGGCGGTGTTCGCGATGTTCTTAGGACCCAATCCGGCGCCGATGCTCGGCGTCGGCGCAGGCTTCGCCGCCGGGCTCTGCTGGGTGGCCGCAGGCCTGGGGATCACTTACATTTTCGAACGGCGCAGCCCGAAGCTGTTCCTGATCAACGGCGGCTACGCGACCCTGCAATTCACCGCCATCGGCGCGATCCTGGGGTTCTGGCACTGATGCGCGGGCGGGTGCTCGGAAGCCTGGCCGTCCTGGCGTTCGCGGGCGTGGCGCAGGCCGAGGGCTCGAAGGCCGATCTGGCGGCGGTGCGTGACACCTCCAGCATCGACCAGACTGGCGCGAGGCTCTTACAGGACACGGTGCGGATCCATGCGCCGTCGGCGGTGGTGTGGACGGCGCTCACCGACCAGGCGGCTTATCGAGGCTGGGCCGCGCCGGTCAGTTTCATCGATTTCCGGATCGGCGGCGCGGTCGAGGTGGCGTTCGACCCCAAGGGGAAACAGGGCGATCCGACGAACCTGAAGCAGCAGATCACTGCCTATGTGCCGGGCCGGCTGATCGCCTTCCGCAACCGGCCGTCGACGGTCGGGCCGCCGGGGTTTGCAGTCTATCCGCAGCTGGCCATCGTCATCGAGCTGAAGCCCTTGGCTGGCGGCGACACCGAGGTCGCGCTCTCGCAAGTGGGCTACGGCCAGGGCAAGGACTTCGACGCCCTCTACGGCTTCTTCAAGAGCCACAATCCGGAATACCTGGCGGACCTGAAGGCCTTCTGCGAGCGGCCGGCGAAGTAGGGTCTAGGCCTTCAGGAAGACGTGGACCTCGCCGACGTCGCCCAGGGGGATCGGCTCGCGGTCGGGGGTCAGGCCGGCCGGCGCGGCCAGGGGAACCGGATCGGTGATGTAGAAGGTCTGGCGCTCCAGGGACTGGCGGAGCGCCTGGCCGCGGGCGTCGAGCTCGACATATTCGATCACCTGATCCATCCGGCCCACATCCTCGCGGAAGCCGCGCTCGCGCACGAACAGCAGGATCCGCCCGCCGGTGGCGGTCGGCTGGTCCAGCACCGGCTGGCTGGACTCGGCCGGCCCCGGCAGGCGCATGATGTCGATCAGCGGCAGGTGGAAGGCCGCCAGCCCGCCGGACTTCAGGTGCCGTGAGGCCGTGGCGAAAGTGTTCTTCCACGCCATGCCGCGCGGCACGTGGGCCAGGGTGAAATAGGCGCAGATCACCAGGTCGAAGGTCTTCTTGAGGTCGAGCACGGTCATGTCGCCGCGCTTCAGCTCCACGCGGGCGGCGATCGCGGACGGCAGCTCCGCGTGCTTGGCGGCGGCCTGGGCCAGCATGGCGGGCGCGATATCGACGCCGACGACGGAAAAGCCCCGCTCGGCGAGCGCGAAGGTCAGGCGGCCGGTGCCGGCGCCCAGCTCCAGGATCCTGCCGCCGGCGGGCGCCAGCCGGGCATAGATATCGAGGTCGCCCTCCAGGCGCGTGTCGACCGCTGTGACCGTGTCGTAGAAGGCCGCGCTCAGGCCTTTTTCGGCGTAGTAGGGGCGCGTGGTCATCGGGGTCCCATGGACGTAACGTCGAGGTTACGCAACTGTCATGCCCGAGGTCGTTGCGCCGGATCAACGGCAGGGCCAAATATCGCCGTATGACGAGGCTCGATCACGGGCCTTAGGGGAGCTGAGACAAATCGTGGAACGTATCCAGACCCGCCCAATCGCGAAGCTTTGGGCGCGCGCGGCCCTGATCGTGCTCGCGCCGCTATTGCTCGCCGCCTGCGGCTACAACGCCATCCCGACCAAGAACATCGCCGCCCAGACGAAATGGTCTGAGGTGCAGAACCAGTACCAGCGCCGCGCCGACCTGATCCCGAACCTGGTGAATACGGTCAAGGGCTATGCGGCCCAGGAGAAATCCACCCTGGTCGAGGTGACCGAGGCCCGCGCCTCGGCGACGCAGGTCAAGGTCGACGCCTCGACGATCACCAACCCGGCGCAGTTCCAGCAGTACCAGCAGGCGCAGGACAAGCTCTCCGGCGTGCTGGGCCGGCTGATGATGATCCAGGAAAAGTACCCGGACCTGAAGTCGAACGAGAACTTCCTGGCCCTGCAGAGCCAGCTCGAGGGCACCGAGAACCGGATCGCGGTCGCCCGGCGCGACTACAACGAGGCGGTCCAGGACTACAACACCACCCTGGTGACCTTCCCGCAGGTGATCTGGGCCAAGACGCTGCACTCCGACGCCAAGCCGATGCAGCTGTTCTCGGCCAGCGCCTCGGCCCAGGGCGCGCCGACGGTCAGCTTCGACACCACGCCGCCACCGACGCCTTCGGGCGTGACCCCCGGCAGCCCGCCGCCGGCCGCTCCGGCGCCGAAATGACCGACCTCGCCCGCGCCCGCCTCCGTCGAGGAGGCGGGCTGCTGACCGCGGTCCTGGCTTTCGTCGCGATCGCGACGGTGGCCTTCGCCGCGGTCCCGAAGTTCCCGGCGCTGACCGGCCGCGTGGTGGACGACGCCCACATCCTGTCGCCGGCGACGGCGCAGAAGCTGGATGGCGAGCTGGCGGGGCTGGAGCAGCAAACCGGCCACCAGCTGGTGATCGCCACCGTGCCGGACCTGCAAGGCTTCGAGATCGAGGATTACGGCTACCAGCTCGGCCGCGCCTGGCAGCTGGGCCGGAAGGGCGTCAACGACGGGGCGATCCTGCTGGTCGCGCCCAAGGAGCACAAGGTCCGCATCGAGGTGGGCTATGGGCTGGAGCCGGTGCTGACCGATGCGCTCACCAGCCTGATCCTGCAGCGCAAGGTGCTCCCGCAGTTCAAGCAGGGCCAGATGGAGGCCGGCGTCGTCGCCGGCGCCGAGGCGGTGATCGCCCAGCTGTCCCTGCCCGACGACCAGGCCAAGGCCAATGTCGCCCAGGCTCAGGCGCAGCCGCGGCCGCAGGCTGCCGATCGCGGCGGGGCGGGCGCGCGCATTCCGGTCTTCCTGATCCTGCTGATCGTCTTCTGGGTGATCTCCGGCCTGTTGCGGGCCGGCGGGCGCGGCTTCGGCGGCGCCTGGTGGCTGCTGCCGTTCTTCCTGGGCGGCGGCGGACGCGGCGGCGGTTGGGGCGGTGGCGGCGGCGGCGGGGGTTTCTCCGGCGGCGGCGGATCGTTCGGCGGCGGCGGATCGTCGGGGAGCTGGTGATGAAGCATCTGTCTCCATCCGACCTGGCGGCCATCGAGGCGGCGGTCAAAGCCGCCGAGGCCCGCACCACCGGCGAGATCTACTGCGTCGTCACCGAGGAAAGCGGTCACTATGCCGAGACGGTGGTCGCCTGGGCGGCGGGCGTCGCCCTGCTGGGGCCGGCGGTGCTGCTGCTGGCCGGGGTGCACGTGACCGTCCCCGACCTGTTCTCAAGCTGGAGCGCCTCCGACGTGAGCGTCGCCATCGCGCAGGCGGTCCGCAGCGCGCTGGTCGGCGCGATCGTGGTCCAGGGGGCGCTGTTCGTGATCACCGCCCTGATCGTGGCCATCCATCCGATCCGCCGGGCGCTGACGCCCAAGAGCGTGAAGCGCCATCAGGTGCATCGCCGCGCCGCCGAGCACTTCGCCGCCAAGGGCCTGCACCTCACCGAGGCGCGGACCGGGGTGATGATCTTCGTCTCCCTGGGCGAGCGGATGGCCGAGCTGATCGCCGACGAGGGCATAGCCGACCACGTCGAGCCGCACGTCTGGGACAAGGCCATGACGGCCCTGACCGAGGGCCTGAAGCGCGGCGATCCGGAAGCCGCATTCGAAGGCGCGGGCCGTCAATGCGGCGACGTCCTGGCGGCGAAGTTCCCCGCACCGCCCGGTGAGAAGCCCAACGAACTGCCGGATGCGGTGGTCGTGCTGCCCCGGATCTGACCGGCTTGAGGCGATCAGCCGCACAGGGTTATCCGGTTCGTAACGATACATCTTCTGGTATTGCCGCACCCGGCACGCCGCGACAGATTGCGGCCCGGTACGGTTGGACGGGCTAAGGCCGTTGGACGCTTCGAGCGATAGAGCGCCGGAAGATGATCCCATCGTGCGGTCCGTGGCCGACGCGACGGCCTTGGGCATGGCGTTCCAGATCGAGGCCAAGGCGGACGGTGCGCGGCGCTTCACCTTTGTAGGCCAGCGCTGCCTGGCGGTGAACGGCGTGCCGGCCGAGGCCGCCATGGCCAAGGCGTCGACGCTCTACGACATGATCCTGCCCGAACATCGCGCGGCGTTCGACGCCGCCGAGGCCGCGGCGATGGCGGCGATGCAGCCCTTCGACATCGAAGTGGCGATGCGGCGCGCGGACGGAGAGGTGCGCTGGCATCGCATCGCCTCGATGCCACGGCGCCAGCCGGACGGCGCGGTGCTGTGGGACGGGTTGCAGATCGACGTCACCGACCGCCGGCGCATGGCCGCCGCCTTGAGCGAGCAGCGCCGCCGCCTTGAGGTCGCGGTCGAGGCGACCGGCCTGGGTTTCTGGGAGTGGGACGTCGCGGCCCGCACGGTCACCTGGTCGGACCGCAACAAGGCGCTCTACGGCCTGCCGCTCGACGCCGAGCTCACCGTGGAACGCTATCTGGCGCTGGTGGATCCCGAAGACGTCGACAGCGTCCGCAACGCCTTCCTCGGCGCGCGCGACAAGCCGCAGGGCGGCGACTATTCACTGGAGCACCGCATCGTCACGCCGGCGGGGGACCTGCGCTGGATCCTGGTCAACGCGCGGGTCGCCAATGATGCGCCCGGCAAGGCGCGGCTGGTGGTCGGCACCTCGCTGGACATCACCGCGCGCAAGGCCGCCGAGGAACGGCTGAAGCTGCAGATGGGCGAGCTGGCCCATCGGGCGAAGAACGGCATCGCCATCCTGATGGCCATCGTCAGCCAGACCGCGCGCGGCCAGGAGACCGTCGAGGGCTTCCTGGAGCTGATCATGGCCCGGCTGCAGGCCATGTCGAGTTCACAGGACCTGGTCACGGCCTCGGGCGGCCAGCCGATCGCGCTGAGCGACGTGGTCGCCAGGGCCCTGGAGCCCTTCGGCCGCACGCGGGTCGACGTCGACCCGGCGATCGCCGAGGTGACGCTGCGCGGCGAGATGGCGATCGGCATGGGCCTGCTGCTGCACGAGATGGCCACCAACGCGATCAAGTACGGGGCGCTGTCCAACGGCCGCGGCCGCGTCACCATCGCCCCTGAGGCCGCGCCGGAGGGCCACGCCGGCTTCGCCTGGCGCGAGAGCGGCGGTCCGGAGATTGTCGCGCCCAATGCGCCGGGCTTTGGGACACGCCTCCTGCAGATGGTCCTGCGGCCGCAGGGCGGAGCGGTGCAATTCAGCTTCCAGCCCGACGGTTTCCAGGCCCATGTGGAAATCCCAACCGTTCGGTAGATAGATTACCTAACGCTCTTTCCTTGCGGCAGGCGGCGCGGCGGCGGTAAATTCCGCGCCAGGTCCAAGGGAGAAGACGTCATGACGTTCAAGCTCAACGTCAACGGCAAGGTGATGGAGGCCGATGTCGACCCCGACACGCCGCTCCTCTGGACGTTGCGCGACGCGCTCGGCATCACCGGCCCCAAGTTCGGCTGCGGCATCGGCGCCTGCGGCGCCTGCACGGTGCACATCGACGGCAAGCCGGTGAGAAGCTGCACCCGGCCGGTCTCGTCGGTCGGCGCCGGCGCGATCACCACCATCGAGGCGATGGAGCACCATCCGATCGGCAAGAAAGTGCAGGCCGCCTGGATGGACCTGGACGTCGCTCAGTGCGGCTATTGCCAGCCCGGTCAGATCATGGCGGCCACGGCGCTGTTGGCGGAAAAGCCGAAGCCGACCGACGCCGACATCGACGCGGCGATGACCAACATCTGCCGCTGCGCCACCTACACGCGCATCCGCGCGGCGATCAAACAGGCCTCCGGCCAGAAGGTGAAGGCGTAAGGCCATGACCCTCGAACTTACCGGCGCCTCGCGGCGCGATCTGCTGAAGGCCTCCGTCGTCGGCGGCGGCTTGGTGCTGTCCTTCTCCATCGCCGCCAAGGCGGAAGCCGCGGCGGGCGCCGGCGCCCAGGCGCTGAATGCCTATGTGCGCGTGGCCCCCGACGGCATCGTCACCATCATGGGCAAGAACCCGGAGATCGGTCAGGGCATCAAGACCAGCCTGCCAATGATCATCGCCGAGGAGCTGGACGTCGCCTGGGAGAACGTCCGCATCGAACAGGCGGACTGCGATCCCAAGCTCTATGGCCGCCAGTTCGCCGGCGGCAGCCTGGCGACCCCGATGAACTGGGACGACCTGCGCAAGGTGGGCGCCGTCGCCCGCGCGATGCTGGTCAACGCCGCGGCGACCGCCTGGAACTGCCCGTCCGGCGAGTGCAAGACCGACGCCGGTCACGTGATCCACGTCTCGACGGGCCGCAAGGCGACCTACGGCGCCCTGGCCGGGCAATGCGCCGGCATCCCCACGCCCGACCCGAAGACCGTGCCGCTGAAGGACCCCAAGGCCTACAAGATCATCGGCAAGGCCAAGCCGCAGTACGACACCGCCAAGATCGTCACCGGCCAGCCGCTGTTCGGCATCGACGTCAAAGTGCCGGGGATGCTCTACGCGACTTATGAAAAGGCGCCGGTTTTCGGCGCCAAGGTTGCCAGCGCCAATCTCGACGCCGCGCGCGCCGTGAAGGGCGTGAAGAAGGCCTTCATCGTCGAGGGGGGCACGGACCTTTCCGGCCTGTTGCCCGGCGTGGCGGTGGTCGGCGACAGCTGGTGGGCGGCCCGCAAAGGCCGCAACGCGCTGGCGACGACATGGGCGGACCACCCGACGTCGAAGCAGAATAGCACTGACTTCGACAAGCGCGCCGTCGAGCTGAACGCCGGCGCGCCGATGACCAGCCTGCGCAAGGACGGCGACGTTGATGCAGCGCTTGCCGGCGCCGCGCATAAGGTGGAGGCGGCTTATGCCTACCCCTTCCTCAGCCACGCACCCTTGGAGCCGCAGAACACCACGGCCCAGTTCAAGGATGGCAAGCTGGAGATCTGGGCGCCGAGCCAGAACCCCGAGCCAGGCCGCCAGCTCTGCGCCAAGACGCTCGGCATCAAGCCGGAGGACATCACCGTCCACATGACCCGCTGCGGCGGCGGCTTCGGCCGGCGCCTCAGCAACGACTATATGGTCGAGGCGGCGTGGATTGCGCGCGAAACCGGAGCTCCGGTGAAGCTGTTGTGGACGCGTGAAGACGACATGCACCACGATTTCTATCGGCCGGCCGGCTACCACTTCTTCAAGGGCGGCGTGGACGACAAGGGCAATCTGGTCGCCTGGCAGAACCACTTCGTCACCTTCGGCGAGGGCGACAAGGTGGCCTCCAGCGCCGGCATGGGCGGGACCGAGTTCCCCAGCCGCTTCGTGCCCAACTGCAAGATCGACCAGTCGACCATCCCGCTGGGCGTGCCCACGGGGCCGATGCGGGCGCCGGGCTCCAATGCGCTGGCCTTCGTGAACCAGAGCTTCATCGACGAGCTGGCGCATGCGGCGGGCGCTGACCCGTTGGCCTTCCGCATGAAGCTCCTGGGCGACAAGCCGATGGTTGGCGAAGGCCCCTCCGGCTACAACGCCGCGCGCATGAAGGGCGTGCTAGCCGCCGTTGAGCAGATGAGCGGCTGGAAGGATCGCGCCAAGCTGCCGCAGGGCAGCGGCATGGGCGTCGCCTTCCACTACAGCCACGCCGGCTACTTCGCCGAGGTGGTGCAGGCGGCGGTCTCCAAGGACGGCGCGATCAAGGTGCAGCAGGTCTGGATCGCCGCCGACGTGGGCCGCCAGATCGTCAATCCGGCGGGCGCCATGAACCAGGTGCAGGGCGCGGCGTTGGAGGGCATCAGCCACGCCCTCTACCAGAAGATCACCATCAAGAACGGCGCGGCGAGCCCCAGCAATTTCGCCGAATACCGCCTGCTGAAGATGGCCGACGCGCCGCCGGTGGAGGTGAAGTTCGTGATCACCGATTATCCGCCGACCGGCCTGGGCGAGCCCGCCCTGCCGCCGGTGATCCCGGCGCTGTGCAACGCCATCTTCGCCGCGACGGGGAAGCGGATTCGCAGCCTGCCGATCGATGTGAAGCAGTTGAAGACCTAATCCCCGTCATCCCGGACGTCCAGCAGGCCGATCCGGGACCCAGGAGCCGTCGCACAGCTTGAACCCCTGGGTCCCGGCTCCCCCCCGGATCAAGTCCGGGGGGGAGCCGGGATGACGGTGAGAGAATGGGCGGATAAGGTTTCCCCGAGGCGGCGGCAGACCGCTCGTTCGAACGGGGACGGTCCACGTGCAGAAGCTTCTGATCGCCAATCGGGGCGAGATCGCCGTCCGGATCGCGCGCACCGCCGCGGAGATGGGGATCGCCACGGTGGCGGTCTACTCCGAGGACGACGCGGCCTCGCTGCACACCCGCAAGGCGGACGAGGCGGTGGGCCTGAAGGGCTCCGGGCCAGCGGCCTATCTCGACATCGCCCAGGTGGTCGCCGCGGCCAAGGATGCCGGGTGCGACGCCGTGCATCCCGGCTACGGGTTCCTCTCCGAGAACGCCGCCTTCGCGCGGGCTTGCGCCGAGGCGGGCCTGACCTTCGTGGGGCCGTCGCCGGCGACGCTGGAGCTGTTCGGCGACAAGGGCCGGGCGCGGGCGCGGGCGCAGGATTGCTGCGTCCCGGTGCTCCCGGGCACCGAGGGGCCGACCAGCCTGGCAGAGGCCCAGGCCTTCTTCGCCGAGCTCGGCGAAGACGGGGCCATGATGATCAAGGCCGTGGCCGGCGGCGGCGGACGCGGCATGCGTCCGGTCATGGACGTCGCGGAGCTGGAGGCGGCCTTCGAGCGCTGCGCTTCGGAGGCCAAGGCCGCGTTCGGCAACGGCGACCTCTACGTCGAGCGCTTCCTGCCGCGGGCCCGCCACGTCGAGGTGCAGATTGTCGGCGACGGCGTCGCGGTCAGTCACCTCTGGGACCGCGAGTGCAGCCTGCAGCGCCAGCGGCAGAAGGTGGTGGAGATCGCCCCGGCCGACATGCTGCCGCCGGCCCTGCGCGCGCAGCTGTTCGCGGCCGCCGTCAGCCTGGGCGAGGCGGCGGGCTATCGCGGCCTGGGGACCATGGAGTTCCTGGTCGGGCGCGAACGGTTCGTGTTCATCGAGGGTAATGCCCGGCTGCAGGTCGAGCACACGGTCACCGAAGAGGTCACCGGCCTGGATCTGGTGCGGCTGCAGCTGCAGATCGCCGACGGTGCGACGCTGGCGGACCTTCATCTGACGCAGGCGGAGGTCCCGCCGCCGCGGGGTCATGCGGTGCAGGTGCGGGTCAATCTGGAGACCATGGCGGCGGACGGTTCGGCCAAGCCAGCGGGCGGCCTCCTGACCGCCTTCGAGCCGCCGTCGGGGCCGGGGATCCGTGTCGACGGCTTCGGCTATGCCGGCTACCGCACCAGCGCGCGGTTCGACAGCCTGCTGGCCAAGCTGATCGTGCATGCGGGCGCGGGCGGCCTGGAACGCGCCGTCGCCAAGGCCTACCGGGGCCTGAGTGAGTTCCGCATCGAGGGCTCGGCCACCAACATCGCCTTCCTGCAGCACCTGCTGGCGCGGCCGGAGGTGGCCGCGGGCGACCTGCACACCCGGTTCATCGACGAGCATATCGCCGAACTGGTCGGGACGGCGGAGGTCCACCCCAGACTCTACTTCGACGCGCCGGCGAAGGCCGCGGCCGGGGCGCAGCGGGTGGGTTATCAGATCGACGCGGCGGACCCGCTGGCGGTGCTGGCGCTCGGCAAGCAGGAGGTCGCTCAGCCTACGGAAGATATAGAGCTCGAGGGTCCCGAAGGGACCAAGGCGCTGCGTGCGCCGCTGCAGGGGACGGTGATCGCCATCTCCGCGGCGGTGGGGGACGAGGTGCGCGTCGGCCAGCCGCTGATGATCATGGAATCCATGAAGATGGAGCATGTGATCACGGCGCAGGTCTCGGGGATCGTGCGCCAGGTGACGGTGGCGGCCGGCGAGACGGTGTTCGAGGATCACCCCTTAGCCTTCATCGAAGAGGCCGAGGTGGCCGGCGGTTCAGGGGCGGAGGAAGAGGCCGTAGACCTGGACTATATCCGCCCGGATCTGGCCGAGGTGCTGGCCCGCCAGGCCATGACGCGGGACGCGGCGCGGCCCGAGGCGGTGGCGCGTCGGCGCAAGACCGGCCAGCGCACGGCGCGGGAAAACGTCGAGGACCTGGTCGATCCGGGCAGCTTCGTGGAGTACGGGCCGCTGGTGGTGGCCGCGCGGCGGCGGCGCCACTCCCTGGACGAGCTGGTCAGGACCACGCCCGCCGACGGAATGATCATGGGCTGGGCCAGCGTCAACGGCGACCGCTTCGCCGAAGACCGGGCGCGCACGGCGGTGCTCTCCTACGACTACACCGTGCTGGCCGGCACCCAGGGGGCCAACAACCACTGGAAGCTCGACCGGATGAGCGAGCTGATCCATCGCTGGCGGACGCCGACGGTGTTCTTCACCGAGGGAGGCGGCGGGCGGCCCGGCGACACCGAGGGCGGCGGGTTCACGCGCGGCTTCGAGTTCTGGGGCAAGCTGTCGGGGACCGTGCCGTTGGTCGGGATCAACTCCGGCCGCTGCTTCGCCGGCAACGCGGCGATCCTCGGTTGTTGCGACGTGATCATCGCCACCAAGGATTCGGCGCTCGGCATGGGCGGTCCGGCCATGGTGGAAGGCGGCGGCTTGGGCGTTTTCCGCCCGGACGAGATCGGGCCGATCAAGGTCATGCAGGCCAATGGCACCATCGACGTGCTGGTCGAGGATGAAGCCGAGGCGGTGCAGGCCGCTAAGAAGTACCTCACCTATTTCCAGGGCCCGCTGGCCGACTGGACGTGTGCGGACCAGCGGCTGCTGCGCCGGGCGATCCCGGAGAACCGCCTGCGGGTCTACGACGTCCGCAAGGTGATTGAGCTGATCGCCGACGAGGGCAGCGTGCTGGAACTGCGGCCCAAGTTCGGCCTGGCCATGGTCACGGCCTTCATCCGCGTCGAGGGCAAGCCCATGGGCGTGTTCGCCAACAACCCGATGCATATCGGCGGCGCGATCGATAGCGACGCCTCGGACAAGGCCGCGCGGTTCCTGCAGCTCTGCGAGGCCTTCGATATCCCCGTCCTGTCGTTGTCGGACACGCCCGGCAACATGGTCGGGCCCGAGGCGGAGAAGACCGGCCTGATCCGACACTGCTCGCGGTTGTTCGTGATCGGCGCGAACCTGACCGTGCCGATCTTTTCGGTGATCCTGCGCAAGTCCTACGGCCTGGGCGCCATCGCCATGACCGGCGGCAGCTATCAGGCGGCGATGTTCTGCGTCTCCTGGCCCACCGGCGAGTTCGGCGGCATGGGCCTGGAGGGCTCTGTGAAGCTCGGCTACCGGAACGAACTGGCGGCGATCGAGGACCCGGTCGCCCGCAAGGCCAAGTTCGATGAGATGGTCGCCGCAGCCTACGCCAACGGCAAGGCTATGGCCCGCGGCTCGCACCCGGCCCTGGACGACGTCATCGACCCGGCGGACACGCGCCGCTGGATCGCGGGCGGCCTGAAGGTTTTGCCGCCAACGCCGGCGCGTACGGAGAAGAAGCTGCGGTGGGTGGACAGCTGGTGAGCGTCATCCCTCCCCATTAACGGAGGGAAGGCTTAGTGCGCCGAATACGTCCTGAGTACGTCCTCGACGATGCGTTCCAATTGGCCGAGCGTGTTGCACTGCTTGGCCACGTGGGTGAAGCGCTGGTAGCGGTACATGACGCTGTCGCCCTGGCCCCAGTAGCTCTCGGGTTCGGGGTTCAGCCAGATCACGGCGCGGGCGCGCTGCTGGATCAGGTGCATCAGGTCCAGGCGCGGGTCGGCGAAGTTGGAGCGGCCATCCCCTAAGATGATCACCGTGGTGTGGCGGTCGACGCGGTCGATGTGGTTTTCGACGAAGTCCTCCAGCGCCTTGCCGTAGTCGGTCTGCTGGAAGCCGATGGTCTGCAGCACCTTGAGGATCGCGCCCTCGACGCCATTGTCGTCGAGGATGGCGTTGACTGGGATCAGCCGGCCGGAGAAGGCGAAGGCGTCCAGGCGGTCGACCACCTCGTTCAGGGAATAGAGGAAGGTCAGCAGGAACTGGGCGGCGGCGGCCACGGACTTGGAGACGTCGCAGATCGCCACGATCGACGGCTTGTCGACCTTCTTGATCTTCCACTCGATCTCGAAGGGCACGCCGCCGTGGGCCATGGATTTGCGCAGCGTCTTGCGGACGTCCAGGTGGCCGCGATTGGCGGTGTGGCGGCGGCGCGAGTAGCGGTCGGCCAGGCGCTTGGCCATGCGCTTGACCAGGGCCTGCATCATCGCGAGGTCGACGGGGTCGATGCCGCCGTCGGCGTTCAGCGCCTTCTTGGCGAGCATCTCTTCGCGCAGCTGCTTGCCGGAGCCTGAGGCGTAAAGCTCGTGCTGACGCTCGACGAAGGCCTGGGCCTGGGCGGCCAGGCCCTTGCGCGCGGCGTCCAGCCGGTCGGCGACGCCCTGGCCGTCGGGCATGCGCCGGGCGTTGGCGATGATCTGCTCGATCTCGGCCAGGCCCATCTCGTCCAGCAGGCGTCGCGTCAGGCGGCTGCGCTGGGTCGAGAGGCGGATCTCGGCGACGCCGGCGCGGTCGGCGGCCTCCTCCATGGACTGGGCCAAGCCCGCCGCGTCACCCTTCAGCAGCATCTGCGCCAGGGGCGATTCCGCAAGACCCGGCGTCTGATGGTCGCTCTCCTGGCTCTCTCCCTCCGGCGGCGGCGGGACGCCGAGATCGAACGGCGCGCGGGTGAAGAAGGTCTCGAAGGCCTGGTCGAAGCGGACCACCTCGTCCTTGGACTTTGCCAGGGTGGCGCAGAGCGCATCCTTGAAGAGCTCGCGGTCGGCGTAGCCCACGGCCGCGACCGTGCGCGCAGCGTCGATCGCCTCGGCCGGGGTGACCTTCACGTCTGCGGCGCGGAGGGCGCGGAGGAATTCTTCGAGGGTGTGCTGCATGCTACCTCCCCCATCGTGGCAGCGATGGCGGGAGGGGGACCGCTCGCCGAGCGTAGCGAAGAGCGAGTGGTGGAGGGGGCGAGCGTCGTCCACCGAACTCGCCACCGCCGATCCAGTCCGCCGAGCTTGAGGTTTGCCCCCTCCACCATCCGCTCTTCGGCGGATGGTCCCCCTCCCGCCGCTGTGCGGGGGAGGTAGCGGCTCGGCTCGGGCGCATGTCCCTCACCGCCGCTGCAGCAGCTCGGCGATCTGGGGTTCGACGGCGACGATGTCCTGCTCGAACTTCAGGATCACGTTCAGGG
>NZ_DATAPY010000138.1:0-5140 GCF_036264965.1 Phenylobacterium sp. | reverse complement strand
TTTCTCCCAGGTGAATTCCGGTTCGGTGCGTCCGAAGTGGCCGAACGCGGCCGTCTTCTTGTAGATCGGACGGCGCAGATCGAGCGATTCGATGATGCCGCGCGGCGTCAGCTTGAAATGGGCGCGTACGAGGTCGCTGATCTTGTCGTCGGGAATGGTCCCGGTGCTGAAGGTGTCGATCAGGACGGACACCGGCTCAGCGACGCCGATGGCGTAGGCGAGCTGGACCATGCAGCGCTCGGCGAGACCCGCGGCGACAACGTTCTTGGCGACGTAGCGCGCCATGTAGCAGGCCGAGCGATCGACCTTCGTCGGATCCTTGCCCGAGAAGGCACCGCCACCGTGCGGGGCCGCGCCGCCGTAGGTGTCGACGATGATCTTGCGCCCGGTCAGGCCCGCGTCGCCGTCCGGCCCGCCGATCTCGAAGCGGCCGGTCGGGTTCACGTGCCACTTGGTCTTCTTGGTGATCAGGCCGGCCGGGAAGACGGCTTCAACATAGGGGCGGATCACGCCCTCGATACGCTTCGGCGTCGCCGAGTGCAGGCCGATCCGCTTCTTGTGCTGGGTCGAGACGACGATCTGCAGCACTTCGACGGGCTGGCCGTCTTCGTAGCGCAGGGTGACCTGGCTCTTGGCGTCGGGCTCCAGGACGTGGCACTCGCCCGAATGGCGGACCTCGGCCAGGCGGCGCAGGATGTCGTGGCTGTACTGCAGGGTCGCCGGCATCAGTGACGGGGTCTCGTCGCAGGCGTAGCCGAACATGATCCCCTGGTCGCCCGCGCCCTCGTCCTTCTTGTCGGAGGCGTCGACGCCCTGGGCGATGTGCGCCGATTGCGGGTGCAGGTAGCAGGCGTACTTGGCCTTGGCCCAGTGGAAGCCCTTCTGCTCGTAGCCGATGTCCTTGATCGCCTGGCGGACCTTGGGCTCCAGCGACTTCACGATGTCCTTGGTCAGCGCTTTGTTCTCGGCCTTGGAACCGCCCGGGCGCCCGGCGCGGACTTCGCCGGCCAGCACGATGCGGTTGGTGGTGACCAGGGTCTCGCAGGCCACCCGCGCCTCCGGCTCCACGCTCAGGAAAGCGTCGACGACGGTGTCGGAGATGCGGTCGGCCACCTTATCAGGATGGCCCTCGGAGACGCTTTCGGACGTGAAGATGTAGTTGGAACGGCTCAAGGCGTTCTGGCTCCGCTGGCGGAGCGGCCGCGCAAGGCCGCCCGGAATGAGGTCGGCAAGCCTATAAAGATATCTTTATGTCCCGCCAAGCACGCGTTTCGCGCCTTGGTTAAGCCGGCTGGGCCCGGCGGTCGTCAGGATTCGACCGGATCGGGCTCGCCGGCCATGGCGCGGACCAGGTCCAGGACCTTGCGGCGCACGCGGCTCTTGGTGATCTTCGGGAACAGGGAGGCCAATTCGATGCCCTCGGGCGTGAGCAGGAAATCCTGCATGGTCTCGCGCGGGATGTTCGACCCCGGGGTCTCGATGGCGTCGCCCAGGCCTTCGTAGAAATAGCTGATCGAGGTGGAAAGCGCCCGGCTCATCTCCCACAGCTTGGACGCGCTCACCCGGTTGGCGGCGCGCTCATATTTCTGCACCTGCTGGAAGGTCAGGCCGATGGACTCGGCCAGGCGCTCCTGGCTGATCCCCAGCTCTTTGCGACGCATTCTTATTCGCAGACCGACATGTCGGTCTATGGGATTCGGCCCTTGTGCGGCCTCGTCGGGCTTGTCCATGGCGTTCCTATCGATACGTCGCCGGACAAGCGCAGCGCCGGACGTGCTCGAAACCTAGCGACCGCTAACCAGGTGCGGTCGCCGAACAAAATAGGCCAGGGCGGCTAAGCCAGACAATAGCAGCATGCCCCAGAACGCGAGGTCGCCAAACCTTGAAAAGGCAGTGATTTCAACGACAGGCGGCAAGGGTGCGTCAATAACCCCCAGGCGGCCAAGGCCCAGTTCGGCCCCCGACTGGATTCGTCCGTAAGCGTCGATAACCGCGGAAACCCCGGTCGGCGTGGCCCGGACGATCGGCAAACCCTCCTCGATGGCGCGGTAGCTGGCGATGTTCAGATGCTGCAGCGGACCCGACCCCTGGCCGAACCAGGCGTCGTTGGAGAGGTTGAGGATCCAGGCCGGACGCAGGCCGGCGCGCGCCGCACCGGACGACGTGACGCCCGGGAACAGGGCCTCATAACAGATCAGCACCTGCGCGGCCGGCACGCCCCAGGGCGCGATCGGCTGCGACGGCGGGCCGGCGGTGAAATCGTCCGGCATGTGCACCAGGCTGCGGAAACCGATCTTCGTCGCGAAGGCGGCGGCTGGCATGTATTCGCCGAACGGCACCAGGTGGTGCTTATCGTAGACGCCGGTCACCCGCAGGGCGTCGGCCTCGCGGCGGAAGGCCACCAGGCTGTTGAAGTAGCGGGCGACACCGTCCTGGCCGACCTCTTCGCGATTGGCGCCCATCAGCAAGGTCTGGCCGGGCCGCAGGGTGTCGCGCAGCAGCGGCGCATAGGCCGAGGACGGCGCCACCAGCTCGTCGATTACCGCCGGTAGCGCGCCCTCCGGCCAGATCACGATCGCGGGCTGCACGGCGGCCTGGCGGGTCGTCAGGTCGACATAGGTGTCGAAGACCAGCTTCAGGTTCTCCGGCTTCCACTTGTCCTTCTGATCGATGTCAGCCTGGACGATGCGGATCACCGGCGCGCCGGGCGGTGGCTTCACGGCCGTCTGCAGTCGATAAGCGCCGAAGCCGTAGAGCCCGGCGAGCAGGGCGATGGTCGCCAGGAGGGTCGAGCCCCTCGCCAGCCGGCCGACCGGCTGCGCCAGGACCGCCGGCGCGGCGGCGATCACCAGGGTGATCCACGTCAGGCCGTACGCGCCGACCCATGCGGCGGCCTGGGACGGGGCCGAGCCCGCCCGCCAGGTCTCGCCGGGCAGGTCCCAGGGGAAGCCGGAGAAAACATGACCGCGCAGCCATTCGAAGAGCGCCAGACTGCCGGCGAACGCCAGGATAGCGGCTGGCCCACGCGCCCTGGTCGCCCGGTAGAGCACCGCCGCGGCGCCCCAGAACGCCGCCAGCCCACCCGCCATCAGCACCAGGGCGAAGGGCGCCATCCAGCCCTGCTCCTTGGCGTCGACCATGAAGGGCTCGGTGATCCACCAGACGCAGACGCTAAAATAGCCGACGCCGCCCAGCCAGGCGCGGAAGAAAGCCGAGCGCAGCGGCCGCGGGCTGTCCGCGTCGATCATCGCCAGCAACAGGGCATAGCCCAACAGGCCCGGCAAAAAGCCGAACGGCGGATGCGCCACTCCCGCGGCCACGCCAGCCAGTAGGGCGAGCGCCCTGAGCATCCACGGATTTCGCCAGCTCACCGAGCGCGGCCTCAGGCAGGCGAATGGGCGGCGGGCGAGACCAGGCGGCGCACGCGGACACGCTTCACCCGGCGCGGATCGGCGGACATCACCTCGATCGTGTAGCCGCCGGGATGGTCGACCACCTCGCGGCGCTGCGGCACACGACCTGCGAGCGCATTGACCAGGCCGGCCACGGTGTCGATTTCCTCGTCAAGATCGGGCGGCGCGAGGTCGACGCCTTCGCCCAAGGCGGCCTCCAGTTCCTCCAACGGGGTGCGACCATCGACCACCCAGGCGCCGGCCTCCTGGACGATGGGCGCGTGGCCGTCCTCGGCCGCGTCGTCGTGCTCGTCGGAGATCTCGCCCACCAGGGTTTCCAGCAGGTCCTCCAGCGTCACCAGGCCGTCGGTGCCGCCGAACTCGTCGATTACCAGGGCCATGTGGGTCTGCTCGGCGCGCATTTGCCCCAGTAGCTCAGAGGCCCGCATCGAGGCCGGAACGTAGAGCACCGAGCGCACCAGGTTGTGGCGGCCGGCCAGCACGTGATCGGTCGGCCTCGGCCGGCGGGTCTTGCGGGCCAGGAGCTTGAAGACGTCCTTCACGTGGACCACGCCCACCGGATCGTCGAGTGTCTCGCGATAGACCGGCATGCGGCTGTGCTCGGCCTCCACGAACCGGGCGACCAGCTCGGAGAAGGCGCAGCTGCGGTCGATGGCCACGATGTCGGCGCGCGGCTGCATCACGTCTTCAACCCGCAGGTCCTGGAAGGCGCGCGCCTGGCTGACCAACTCGCCCGTGGCGGCGATGACCGCCGGCTCCGGCGGCGCCGGCTCGTTCTGCGAGGGGCGGCTGCGGAAACGGTCGAACAGGGAGAGCACGCCGCGGTTCCTGCTATGCGCGTGCGAATGCGCCGGGGGCTGGGCCGCGTCAGGCGCTGGGGCGGGGTCGGTCATGGTCTCCCTCACCGGCCGCGTAGGGATCGGGAATCCCCAACCCGGCCAGGACCGCGCGCTCCAGCCCTTCCATCTCGGAGGCTTCGGCGTCGCTCATGTGGTCGTATCCTAGAAGGTGCAGCACCCCATGCGCCACCAGATGCTGCAGATGATGCGCCAAAGGCTTGCCCTGTTCGGCCGCTTCGCGCGCACAGACACCGTAGGCGAGCGCGATGTCGCCCAGGAAACGCTCAGGATTGGTCGGCGCGGGGAAGGACAGCACGTTGGTCGGCTTGTCCTGCTGACGGAAGCGCCGGTTCAGATCGCGCATCGTCGCGTCGTCGGTGAGCAGCAAGGTCACGCCCTCGCTGACCGCGCCTTCGGAGGCCAGCGTCGCCTCGGCGGCGACCAGCACCAGGGCCTCGGCGTCGGCGAGGGCGGCGGTCCAGGCGGCGTCTTCGATCTCGATGTCGGGGGTCAAATGGCCCGTCCAGCCTTGGCGGCGTCGGCGTCGTAGGCGCGGACGATCCGCTCGACCAGCGGGTGGCGCACCACGTCCTCGGCGGAGAAGCGGGTGATCCCCACGCCCTTGACGCCGTCCAGCAGCCCCACGGCGTGGGCCAGGCCGGAATCGCGGATGTTGACCAGATCGATCTGGGTCGGGTCGCCGGTGACCACCATGCGCGCGCCCTCGCCCAGGCGGGTCAACACCATCTTCATCTGCAGGCGCGTGGCGTTCTGGGCCTCGTCGACGATGACGAAGGCGTGCGCGAGCGTCCGGCCGCGCAGGAAGGCGATGGGGGCGACCTCGATCTCGCCCTTCTCCCGGCGGCGGCGCAGCTGCTCGGCGCCCAG
>NZ_DATAPY010000137.1:0-16457 GCF_036264965.1 Phenylobacterium sp. | reverse complement strand
CTGGCCGCCGAAGTGGCGCGGAACCTAGAGCGCGGCGGCGCAAAGCGAAAGCGGCTTTCGCCAGCCGGCTCAGATCACGTAGTCGTAGATGTCTTCGGCCAGGGTGTGATCCATGGTCCGCGCCGGCGCATCGCCGGTCGGGCAGTTGACCAGCCGCGCCGGCACGCCGGCCGCCGTGCAGCCCGCGGGGACCGGCTTCAGCACCACCGAGCCGGAGGCGATCTTGGCGTAGTCGCCGATGACGATGTTGCCGAGCACCTTGGCGCCGGCGCCCAAGAGCACGCCCCTGCCAATCTTCGGGTGGCGGTCGCCGCGCTCGGCGCCGGTGCCGCCCAGGGTCACGCCCTGCAGCATGGAGACGTCGTCGCCGATCACCGCGGTCTCGCCGATCACGATGCCGGTGCCGTGGTCGATGAAGACGCCGCGTCCGATGCGGGTCGCCGGGTGGATGTCCACCTGGAACAGCTCGCTCATCCGGCTCTGCAGATAGAGCGCCAGCGTCTCGCGGCCCTCTTCCCACAGCCAGTGGGCCACCCGCTGCGTCTGCAGCGCCAGGAAGCCCTTGAAGAACAGGAACGGCTGCAGATAGCCCTTGCAGGCCGGATCGCGCTCGAACACCGCCTTCAGGTCGGCCTCGGCCGTGGAAACCAGGCCCGGATTGGCCTCATAGGCGTCTTCGGCGATCTCGCGGATGCTCATCGCGCGCAGTTCCTGGTCGCCCAGCTTGCGCGCCAACTGATAGCTCAGCGCGCCGCCCAGCGACTTGTGGTTCAGGATCACCGCCGCCAGCAGGCTCGCCAGCGCGGCCTCCTTCTGGCCCGCCGCTTCGGCCTCGTTGCGCAGCGCCGCCCATACCGGCGGCGCTTCAGCCGGGTCGACGATTTCCAGGCGTTGTTGCTGGCTCATCTGGTCCTCCCGCCCCATCAGGCGTCCCCCTATCCTAGCATGGCCCGCGCCAAGACGCCCGGCAAAGCCCCTTCCCGAGCCATATGGTAGCCCCGCAGCAGCATCGCCACTGTCAGCATGTCAGGAAGATACCCGGCCATGGCCGCGTCCAGCGCCTCGCGGAACGGGACCCGCGCCAGGACAATCGCCTCGGTCTCATCGGCCGGGTGCGTCGCCGTCGCCTGCGAAAGCCCCAGCGCCAGATAGCCGATCATCCGCTCGTCGGTGACTGAGTTGGAAAGCTGGGTGCGCATGACCTCACGCCAATCCGCCGCCGCCAGGCCGGTCTCCTCGGCCAGCTCGCGCTTGGCGCCCTCCAGCGGGTCCTCGTCCAGCGGCGCGCCGCCCTCGGGCAGCTCCCAGCTGTAGTCGCCCAAGGGAAACCGATGCTGGCCGACCAGCACGATCGTCCCGTCCTCGTGGATCGGCAGCACGGCCACCGCCAGGTTCTTGAACCGCACCAGCCCGTAAGGCGAAGGCTGCCCCGTCGGCGCGATCGCCGTCTGCTCGATCACCTGGATCCAGCCGCTCTCGAACGCCAGGCGCTCGACGCCCGGTTTCCAGGGCTCGCCGTGCGGCCGCAGCCAGGCGGGTTTGTCGGCCATCCTCGGGCGCCTCTCCTTGCGGTGCGGGCGGGCGCACCCATAAAGGAGCCATCCTATCCGTGTTCTTAAAGCCCACGAGGCCTCCTGTGACCGTCGCCCTGCCGCCTGCCCCGCAATTCGGCGCGCCTATCCCCCAGGCGCCGGCGCCCGAAGTCCTGCGGTTCCTGGCCACGCGCCGCTCGACCTCGGCCGTAACCCTCGCCGAACCCGCCCCCAGCGCTGACGAGCTCGACATCCTTCTGCGCCTCGCCGCCCGGGTTCCCGACCACGGCAAGCTCGCGCCCTGGCGTTTCATCGTTCTGGAAGGCCCGGCCAAGGCGGCCTTCGCCGCGCGCCTTGAGGCGCTCGCCCTGTCGCGGGGCGACCTGACCGACGCCGCCAAGCTCGGCAAGCTGAAGATCCCGCCGCTCTGCGTCGCGGTTATCGCCTCGCCCCGCGAGGCCCCGATTCCCGCCTGGGAACAGCAGCTGTCGGCCGGCGCGGCCTGCGCCACCCTGCTCTACGCCGCCCAGGCCATGGGCTATGGCGCGAACTGGATCACCGACTGGTACGCCTATGATCCCGAGGCTAACGCCATCCTAGGTCTCACGGGCGAGGAGAAGGTGGCCGGTTTCGTGCTGATGGGGACCCCGCGCGAGCCCCCGCTGGAGCGCGAACGCCCCGACGTCGCGGCCCACGTCAGCCGCTGGCGGGATGTGGGCTGAGGGCCGCTGGAGAGCCGCGCGTCGCGCTCGCCTTAATGGCCCGCGAGCGCGGCCTCGGGCATCTCGATATCGATCTCCAAGGTGGAGACCTGGTCCCCCCGATCGAGCTTGACCACCACCCGATCGCGGTCGATCGGGATGTGCCTGGCGATCACCGCGAGGATCTCCTGCTGCAGGATGGCTGCGAGGTCGGCGCCGCCCGCCAGGCCCCGCTCATGCGCCAGCAGGACCTGGAGCCGCTCCCGGGCGACGGGTGCGGAGCGGCGGCCTCGCGTGAATAGGCTCAGGAAGTTCATGCGGCCGCCCTTCTTCCGAACAGGCGGCTCATGAAGCCCCGCCGCGCCTGCGGCTCGTCCACGGCGATCGTCTCGCCCAGCAGCCGCCGGGCCGCATCGCGGTAGGCGCGCGCGGCCGGCGAACCCGGATTGTGCAGCGTGACCGGGCAGCCCAGGTTGGAGGCGGTCAGCACGTCAGGGCTCTCCGCGACGATCCCCAGCAGCGGGATCGCCAGGATTTCCAGCACGTCCTCCACCTTCATCATCTCGCCGCGGGCGGCGCGCGCCGGATCGTAGCGCGTGAGCAGGAGCTGCTTCTCCAGCCGGTCGCCGTTCTCCGCGCGCCGGGTCTTGGAATCCAGCATTCCGATGATGCGATCAGAATCGCGGACCGAGGAAACCTCCGGATTGGTGACCACCACGGCCAGATCGGCGAAACGCATGGCCAGGGTGGCGCCCTTTTCGATTCCGGCGGGGCTGTCGCAGATGATCCAGTCGAAGCTCTCGCGCAGCTCATCAATCACCCGGCCGACGCCCTCCTCGGTAAGGGCGTCCTTGTCACGGGTCTGAGAGGCCGGCAGCAGGTGCAGCGTCTCGACCCGCTTGTCGCGGATCAGCGCCTGCGGAAGCTTCGCGTCGCCCTGCACGACGTTGACGAGGTCGAAGACGACCCGCCGCTCCGCCCCCATCACCAGGTCCAGGTTGCGAAGGCCCACGTCGAAATCGATCACCACGACCTTGTGGCCTTCCTGGGCCAGCGCGGCGCCCAGGGACGCGGAAGAGGTGGTTTTCCCGACCCCGCCCTTTCCCGACGTGACGACCACAACCTTGCACATGTCACTCACCGTTCTTTCCCCCGCCATCCGGCGAGCTGCCTTCAATCAAGCGCCGAAAGCTGGAGCGCGCCGCGGTCGCAACGGACTTGGACGGCGCGCCCGTGCAGATCGGGACCCCAGTGCTCCGCTGTGCGGTAGAGTTGATCCACGCCCACCAGCTCGGCCTCCAGCCGGCGGCAGAAGATGCGGGCGCCTGCGCCCACCCTGAGCCCGGCCAGCGCGCGGCCGCGCAAGGCCCCGTAGACGTGGATCGAGCCGCCGGCGATGACCTCTGCGCCCGAAGCCACGGCCCCGACCACGATGATGTCGCCCTCCTCGAAGACGACGGACTGGCCGGAGCGGACAGGTCGATCGACCAGCAGCGACGGCGCGGACACGGCCGCTGGCGGGTCGCCCCGAGGCGTCTGGGCCACATCGCGTCCCTGCAGGCTCGTCGGCAGCCGGGCCCATCTTGTGCCGGCCAGCAGAGTGGGCCCGACGCCCTCCGTGCCGATCACCCTGAGGCCTCGTTCCTCGAGCCCATCGAGCGCTATCGGGATGGCGTCCCGTCCGATGTTCTCAAGCACCGCGGCCAGATCGACGACGACCGGCCGGTCGGCAAAGAAGCCCGCGGAGCGGCGCATCTGCTGGTCCAGCGCGGCGAACCAGTTGGTGAACGGCGGCTCGGGCGTGATGACCAGCGCCATCACACTGCGCCCACGGATGCGCAGCATCGGCAGCGTCAGCCCGCCGGAGTCCGCATCGGACGTCAGTCTCGACGTGGCCACTGGATCGGGGCGCGGATAAAGCTGGGCCGGCATGGGGTCTCCATCCAGACTTGGGAGAGGGCTCCCGATGGAACGCCCTGGCGCCTCTGAGTCATTGATTCGTGGGGCTTTCTTGGGGCCGCGGAGCCCCCGTTTCGCCGCAGAAAAGTCGCCATGCAGCGAAGCTTTCCGGCCTCGGCCGAGGCCCGGTCAGGGGCCAGAAAACGGACCCTCCGAACGTTCGCTCACGGGTCCGTAGCCTCCGTCACGGGATTGCCGCGCAGGTGTCCCTATTCCACCCATCCCGGAGCTTCGGAAGGTCTGCGTCAGAGGTGGTTCAAGAGGACTGCTCTTTGCAGGCGGCAGCGGGCCGGACCCCAGCTAACGCCGGGACAGGCGGCGCCAAGGACGGGAGCCGGGGCCCTGAAAACACAACGGCCGGACGACGCGGGGCGTCGTCCGGCCTGAGGTGACACGCCCGAGGAGAGATGGGCGAGTTGGTTATAGGCCCGATTAACGGTTTTGCAAAGCCCGAACCGGCTAATCCGACAGCAGCCAGGGCTTTTCCCCTCAGAGGAGAACCTGGGGTCGTCAGTCCTCGCCGATCGATGACAGGATTCACAGAAAAAGTGGATTCACGCGGCGGAGTCTTCATCGCGTTAACCCTAGTAATCGCGCCGCGCAGATCAGGTGCAGGCGCAATAAACTTGCTCGGGCCGGAGCTCAGCCGCGGCCGCGATAGGGCGCGACGCCTTGATCCGGCAGCCAGAGGGCTTCCGGCGGCGGACCGCTTTGCCAGAAGACATCTATCGGGATGCCGCCCCGCGGGAACCAGTAGCCGCCAATGCGCAGCCAGCGCGGCTCGGCCACGGCGACAATCCGCCGCCCGACGGCCACCGTGCAGTCTTCGTGGAACGCCCCGTGGTTGCGGAACGAAGCCAGATAGAGCTTCAGGGACTTGGATTCTATCAGCCACTCGCCCGGCGCGTAGTCGATGACCAGGTGCGCGAAATCCGGCTGGCCGGTCACCGGGCAGAGCGAGGTGAACTCCGGCGCCGTGAACCGCGCCAGGTAGAGCGCATCCGCCTGCGGATTGGGCACGCGTTCCAGCACCGCCTCGTCCGGGCTGGCGAAGCCCCGGACGTCGCGGCCGAGCTGGGTCAGGTGGGTCTCGTCCATGCGCGCGGCTTTAGCCCCCGCGCCGAACGCCCGCAACCGAGACAGCCGCGCGGCTTGCGGCTATCAAACCCGCAAACCAGGGTGGAGACGACCATGTCCGGCGGCGGTTGCGAGGATTTCGTGGTGGTGGTGACCGGCGCCTCGACCGGCCTGGGCCGCTCGATCGCTGTGGAGACCGCGCGCCAGGGCGCCAAGGCCGTGGTCATCAACTACGCCCGTAGCCAGGACGAGGCGCAGGAGACGGCCCGCCTGGTCGAGGCTGAGGGCGCCACGGCGGTCCTGGTCCAGGGCGACGTCGCCTCCGACGAAGATTGCCGGAAGATCGCCGCCGCCGCTGAGCCCTTCGGACGCATCGACGCCCTGTTCAACAACGCCGGGACCACCAAGTTCGCCAACCACGCCGATATGGATGCGGTGTCCGGCCAGGATTTCCTCGACCTCTATGCGGTCAACGTCGTCGGCGCCTTTCAGATGGTCCGCGCCTGCCGGACCCTGCTTGAGGCCGCGCCGCAGCCCGGGGCCGTGGTCAACACCGCCTCGATCGCCGGCGTCATCGGCATCGGCTCGTCGGTGCCCTACGCCGCCTCCAAGGGCGCTCTGACCACCATGACGCTGTCGCTGGCGCGTGCGCTGGCGCCCAAGATCCGCGTCAACGCGGTCTGCCCGGGCTTCATCGACACGCCGTGGTTCGGCAAGGGCCTCGGCGAGGCCGCCGCCGACCGCATCCGGGCCAACGCCGCGGCCAGCACGCCCCTGAAGGTCGCCTCCACGCCAGACGACATCGCCGCCTCGACGGTGTTCCTGGCCTCGAAGGCCTCGCGCCACGTCACCGGCGAGACCCTGTTGGTGGATGGCGGCTCGCACCTCGGCTACAGCGCCCTCGTCGCCCGCTGAGTCTGGCGGGCCGACCTGGCCGCGCCCCCGCGTCCTTATACCTCTCTTACGGACAGGGGCGCCTAAACGCATGGCGCCTTTATGCCTGGGCGCCTAAACAACGATCACAGCCCAGAAGCGCGGCAGTACGTGGGTAGCGGGCGTTGATCTCAGGGGGTGGCCCGCGAGGATGTCCGCGCACGGTCCGGATCCAGTCAAACTGGACAGCGCAGGCCGGGAACAAGGGGATATACGAATGAAGGCTCTCAAGATCGCCAGCCTGACGGGCGTCGCGGCGCTGTCACTGGCAGCCGCTGGTGTCGCTCGCGCCGACGACCAGCCTCCAGCGGCGGGGGCCGCGGCGGCCCCGGCGGCGCCCGCAGGGCCCACGGCGCTGGCGTCGCCGGCGATGTCCGCTTCGCTGAGCTCGAACGCCGACCCGTTGAACGCCGACCTGGGCCCGCTGGGCAAGATCTGGGTCAGCGGACAGATCAGCGGCTTCGGCATGGCGCAGACCGCCGCGCCGGCGCCCAGCGACAAGCGCAAGGGCGACATCAGCAACCTGCAGATTGAGGTTCAGAAGACCGACGGCGTCTTCCAGTTCTACGTCCAGGCCGGCGAATACAACTTCCCGTCGCTCGGCACGCCGGTCGCCACCTCGCCCCGCCTGACCGAGGAGACCTTCAAATACGTCCCGGTCGCCTACATCAAGATCGTGCCGAACGCCGAGTTCAGCATCCAGATCGGCGAGCTGCCGACCCTGATCGGCGCCGAATACACCTTCAGCTTCGAGAACCTGAACATCAATCGCGGCCTGCTCTGGAACCAGGAGCCGGCGATCAGCCGCGGCGTCCAGGTGAACTACACCAAGGGCCCGCTGACGCTCTCGGGCTCCGTGAACGACGGCTACTTCTCCGAGCACTATTCGACGGTGTCGGGCCTGGCCAGCTACGCGGTGACCATGAAGGACACCGTGGCGGTCGCCGCCTCGGGCAATTTCGACAAGACGTCGCGCTCGACCTTCGTGACCCCGATCGCCCAGAACAACGGCACGATCTGGAACGTCCTTTGGACGCACACCGAGGACAAGTGGCTGATCAATCCGTACATCCAGTACTCCACCACGCCCAAGGACGTGTCCTTCGGCTTGCCGAGCTCGGCCTCGACCTTCGGCGCGGCGGTGCTGGGCAAGTACTCCTTCAGTCCGCTGTTCAACCTGGCCGGCCGCGTGGAGTACATCTCCTCGTCGGGCTCGCAGGTCAGCCTGCTCTACGGGACCAAGAGCGACGCCTGGTCGTTCACGCTGACCCCGACCTTCCAGTTCAAGACCTACTTCGTCCGCGGCGAGCTGGCCTATGTGAAGGTCGACTCGGGGACCAAGGGGGCGATGTTCGGCGCCGTCGGCAACAAGGACGAACAGTCCCGCGCCATGATCGAGACGGGCGTGCTGTTCTAGACACAAGCGCACTCCCAACGGGCTGCAGGAGAGCCGTCGCCCTCGCGGGCGGCGGCTTTTCCATTGCGTCAGGGGCCGCTGCTTTCTAAGGTCCCAGCGCATTGCGGATGCGCATGGATTGTGCGCGGCGTGCAAGAACCCCTGCGGTAACACTTTATCCGGCCACTTTCGGTAGACGGTCGCACGCCTAGGTCTATGTTGACGATTCGAAGAGCTAACGGAGTGCGGCGCATGGAGCGGGTGGCTTTTCGAGCCCAGACCATCGTCGCCGACGTGATCCTGGCCGCCATTGCCTTCGTGCTTGCCTATTCCGTGGCGTCTTCCGCGATGCCGACCCTGGACGTCGTCACCAGCCTTCCCTCGCTGAACCTCGTGCAGCTCACCGTACTCTACGCGGTCCTGGCCGGCGGTTTCAGCATGCTCTTCCGCCGCGAGCTGTCGCCGTGGCGTTACGCGTCGATTCCCGACGCCCTGGTCCTGGCCCGCATCGCGGTCCTGACCGTCGGCGTCTTCCTGATCTGGGTCTTCATCATCGATCGCGGCCGCGGCCTGCCCCGCTCGACCCTGCTGCTCGCCCCGATGTTCCAGATGGTGAGCTCGATGGGCGTGCGGATCCTGCGCCGCGCCCTGCACGAACATGCGCTCGACAGCTTCTCGCCGCTGAAGACCGTAGCCGACCGGATCACCCAGTCGCCGTCCCTGCTGCTGATCGGCCCGCCGTCGCTGGCTGACAGCTACCTGCGCGACATGGCCCGCAGTCACGACCGCACCTACACGCCGGTGGGCATCGTCGGCCCCGATCCGCGCGACGTGGGCCAGCAGGTGCGCGGCGTCTGCGTCATCGAGAGCCTCGAGAACCTGGACGAGGCCCTGGCGGACCTGCGCCGCTGGAACCGGTATCCGCGCGCCATCCTCTTCCTCGAGGAGCCTGGCCGCCTGAAGGGCCTCACCGCCGACCAGCTCGGCCGGCTGAAGACCGACGGCATTCGCCTCCTGCGCCTACCGTCCATCGTCGAGCTCGCCCAGCACGACGGCGTCACCCTGCTGCCGATGCGCGACATCAACATCGAAGAGCTGCTGGCCCGCGAGCCCATCGAGCTCGACCGCGACGCCATCGGCGCCCTGATCCGCGGCCGCCGCATCCTGGTCACCGGCGCCGGGGGCTCGATCGGCGCCGAGCTCTGCCGCCAGGTCGCCGCCTTCCACTGCGGTCACCTGACCCTGCTCGACTTCTCCGAGACCTCGCTGTTCGAGATCGACCGCGAGATGGCCGAGACCTTCCCGCACATGTCCCGCCAGGCGGTCCTTTGCGACGTCCGCAACGCCGCGCGGATCAATCAGGCCTTCCTCAGCGAGAAGCCGGACCTGGTCTTCCACGCCGCGGCGCTGAAGCACGTGTCCATGGTGGAGCAGCATCCCTGCGAGGGCGTGCTGACCAACGTCATCGGCACCTGGAACGTCGCCGAGGCCTCCAAGGCCAGCGGCGCGGGCCAGATGGTGCTGATCTCGACGGACAAGGCGGTGGACCCGACCAATGTCATGGGCGCCACCAAGCGTCTGGCCGAGAGCGTCATCCAGGCCCAGCAGACCGCTGGCCAGGGCGCGCGCTTCTCCGCGGTGCGCTTCGGCAACGTCCTGGGGTCCGGCGGCTCCGTGGTGCCGATCTTCAAGTCGCAGATCGAGCGCGGCGGCCCAGTGACCGTGACCCATCCGGACATGGAGCGCTTCTTCATGACCATCCCGGAGGCGAGCCAGCTCGTCCTCCACGCCACGGCCACCTGCGCCGAGGGCGAGGGCCGCGAGGCGCGCCTGTTCCTGCTGGAAATGGGCGAGCCGGTGCGGATCATGGACCTGGCCCGCCAGATGATTGCGCTTTCCGGCCGCACGCCGGGCAAGGAGATCGAGATCGAGATCACCGGCCTGCGCCCCGGCGAGAAGCTGACCGAGGCCCTGCTGGACGAGACCGAGCGGTCCCTGCCTTGCGCCCACAAGGTGCTGGAGGTGGTCTCCAACTCGCCGCTGCGCATCTCGCCGGCCAACCTGGAAGAGATCGAGATCCTGGCCGACCGCGGCGACGTCGACGGTGTGCGCCGCGCGCTCTTCGAGCTGGTCGCCCAGATCCGTGGCGAGCGGCCCGGCGCCGTGCCGACCCTTCGCGTCGTCGCCAACGGCTGAGGCGGCGAAGACAACACCGGACTCAAAAGCTTCGACGTGGTGGCGCGGCAGCTCGATCCTGACAGCGCCTTCGACGGCTATGGAGTTGGCGCCGTGTCACGGCCTGGCGGATCGTGAAGAGCTTGATGCGTCAGTTGTGCGTGGTTGGGTGTCCCGCCTGTCCTCGTCGATTGCGTCATGGATTCGGCGTCGAGGCGCTTCAAGCTGGCCTACCGCTCAACCTCCTCCAGCGCTGGCTAGGCCATGCACGGATGAGCACAACGGCTAGGGGCGCGCGATGATTCCCGCACGACGTGCGACGGCAACGCGCGCGAACTTCTCGCGAAGCTCCATGAACAGTCCTTGCGGAAGGAGGCCGTAAGCCACCGAAGCGCTGTCACTCTCGGCGCGAGGAACTCGACCGCCGTTACCCTAACCATGTCATCCCTTCTCACCTTCAAAGCATCCGTATTATATGTGGAATCCGGATGTTTTTCAGGGCAACTCAAGCGCGCGGTGCAGTGAGGCCGGGCGGAATATCATAAAATATATCAATAGCTTCTAGCTTCGCCAGCTACCAATGAACGGCGGCAAAGCCTGCTAAGGGCCGGCCTGCGACACCGGGCTGAGCGGCGCTCGCCGCAGTAAAGCCACCCATGGTGGCGCCAGTGTCAGCGATCAGATGGACACCGACGCCACTGACCTTGGCCGCCACCAACGGCTTCGGTGCTGGACGCTGACCGGCAACTCAGCGAGCTTGTCCATTCGATACGCGGCGGAGGTCGATCCCGCGACGGCTTGGATAAGCATGGCCACGGCCGCCAAGGGCCCAGAACGAAGGCGACGCAGTGATCGGGTCTAGCTCGCTATGTCCGCGCAGGCCGCGTTTGGGGAGATCTATTCCGGGCTACAGCACCTGGCCGGATTGCAGAGAGAGCAACAGAAGGCCTGGGCTGACATCCGCCAGCTCGAGGACAACCGCACCTGAAAACGCAGACGCGGGCATGGGCTGTACGCGATGTGTTGCTGATGTTGGCATCGCCGGCGCAGCGCGGGCGGTCAGGAGCCGAGCGCGGCGGCGAGGCGCGGCGAGGCGCGCCTTGTTCGTTGCTGCATCCCTGGATATATTACCGGGCATATCTGGAGGTCGTCATGACCAATTCTTCGCAGAGCCGCGCCGTGAAGAACTACCGCGGCCGTCTGGGTGAGCGCGGCATGGCACGCTTTGAGGTGCTCGGTCGGGATGCTGATCGCGAACTCATCCGATCTCTGGCCCGCCGCCTGGCGGAAGGTGGGCCTGAAGCCTCGCGAATCCGAGCCGCTGTGAGCCAGACGATCTCGGGTGAACCGCCGAAGCGGGGCGGCATCCTCGCCGCGTTGCGCAGGTCGCCACTGGTTGGTGCGGACCTCGACCTGAGTCGTCCCTTCACGCCGGGGCGCTCGGTCGATCTGTGACGCGCTACCTGCTCGACACCAACATCATCAGCGACGTCGTCAAGCCCACGCCGTCCGACTCTCTCCTGGCGTGGATGGCCGACCAACTCGATGAAGATCTCCACATCTCATCCTGGACCATCGCAGAAGTGCAACGGGGTCTTCTTGAGATGCCGGAGGGGCGCCGGCGTCAGGCGCTCGAAGCCTGGTTTTCGGGGCCGGAGGGTCCGCAGGAATTGTTCACAGGCCGGGTGCTGTCGTTTGACGAGCGGGCTGCCCTTGCGTGGGCTCGGCTGATGGCCGCGGGGACCGCAGCGGGACGGCCACGCAGCGCGCTCGACATGATTGTTGCCGCGGTGGCCGAAGCCCACGACTGCATGATTGTGACCGACAACGAAAAGGACTTCGCCGGTCTAAACTTCATCAATCCGCTGCGACCGGCGTGATAAGCATTTTGGGGGGTAGCAACAGCTGACCGAGGAGCGGCTCTTCAGTTGGCATGCCGCGCTCTTTCCAACCGGGCGCAGCGGCATGAGCAAGATCACCATCGGAGCGTGGCGGACGCCCTTCGCGACATCGACGATCTGGTTAGGCGCGGAATCCTCGTGAAGGAAGCGGCCGGCGGCCGTAGCACCAGCTACTCGCTGGCGGAGGTCGCGCCGCTTGCATCCGAGAGGTCATAGATGGCGCTTCTCGATATCGCCTTCGGCCGCGTCGGCGAAACACGAATTCAGCTGTCGCCGTGTTCCAGCGCCTTCAGGAACGACAACAGCGCTGAGCGGCGGGCGCGAGGCATCCGGCAATAGACCTGCAGAAGCTCCAGCGCGCCGGTCTCGCCGGCTCGCGCCGCGACGTCGTCGGTCAATCCGCCGGCGCGATTTTCGTCACCGAACAGATCGGAGATCGCAACGTCAAAGGTCTCGGCGATCCGCACGAGCATGGAGGCGCTCACCCGGTTGACCCCGCGCTCATACTTCTGGACCTGCTGGAAGGTGATCCCGATAGCCTGCGCCAACGCCTGCTGCGACATCCCACGGATATTGCGGATCAAGCGGATGCGCGCGCCGACCGATACATCGACGGGATCGCGCCGCGTTTCAGACTTGGAAGACATCGGTCGACACCCAGGGATAATCCGGCGTTCGGGGCAATTCTTGGTCTGGCAGGGCCGCCTTAGACCTCACGCACCACCTACCAGAGGAGAGCGAGATCGCGGACCGCGCTCCTGAGGAGGCCATAAATGGCGGGGAAGTCCTGGATATGGAGTTCTCGGTTCACGACCTCAAACTTGAGCATCACGCCTTGGCGGGTTGAAGCCCTGGAATGCCGGAGCTTTGACGCGAGCGCGCGCCGCTGATCGAGGAGGTGGTCCAGGCGCGCCTGGATCGCGTTCAGCGGCGCGGCCTCGGGCAACGCCTTCCGTTCGTCGGGCGTCAGTTTGGACCACCGGAAATCGCGAAAGAGATCTCCCTCCACGTCGTTGTACCTTCCGAAAAGCCAGTTCAGCTCCGCGTCGTTGGCGAGCCAGAGCATACACAGCGGAACGCATTCGTCGGCGGCGGCGACAGCAGCCACGGCGCCCATGGACGCCGACATCCCGACTGGCGCGGCGAGCAGGGTTCTGCGGGAGAGTGGGCTTGGTGGTTCAGATTCGGGATCAGGCATGAAGCTCTCCGTCGGATGGCACGGCCGTGCGGCCAGGACGTCTGTGGGCATGGTCGGGACGCGCGCTCAGCGCCACGCCGCCTCAACGTCGCGTCGCGCGCTGTGGAGCAGAATGAGTTCGTCGCGGTGACCCTCCGGACGGAGGAGGGTCGCCAGCACTTCGAACTTGATCAGGTTCGCCTCGCGGCTGGTCGCGACCAGCCCGGGCAACATGGGGATGGTCTCTTCGCGGGCGTCGCGGGGCGCGTCAATGCGAGCGTCGACTTCGAACATCTCCGCAGCGTCGGGCGGCTTCCGCTGCTCGTCCTGCGTCAGTTCGAACCAGATGTCGCACGCCGCCGCGAGGTAGTTCTCGATGTCGCAGCACTGTCCTTGCCACCTGAAGATCTGCGCTTCGGTCGACGACCAGGACCGGCAGAGCCTCATCGTCTCGTCCGACCTGGACGCTGCAAATGGCGTCGTCGCCAACGGCAGCGCTGGAGACGCACCGATCACGGCGCACCACGATAGCTGCAGGGCGGATGTGGATTTGGGCGTGCGCATGTAAAGTCTCCGTGCGCGGCGACTCGGTGCGGCGGGGTCGAAAACGCGCTCCTTGAGCGCATTAATCCGCTCATTGAGCTCATAAGTCAATGCATGGAGCGCATGATTGTCGGTGTTGACACCCCTTCAGGTGAAGCTGGGGCGGACGGCGCTAGGCCTCGGCCTACGCGAACTCGCCAGCGCCGCCGGCGTCGCACCGTCGACAATCACGCGGTTCGAGACGGGCAAGGGTGGCATGCACACCGGTACTCTTGAGCGCGTTCAGAAGGTTCTGGAGGACGGCGGCATCATCTTCATCGCCGCCGACTCCTCACATGGGCCGGGCATCCGGATGAAAGCGCCAGGCTCGTAGGCAGAGGCTGGGCGCATTGGCCGTGACAGCCGTGCGAACATATTCTGATGGCGCGCCGGCCGAAGAATCTTCGCCTCGGTGTGTTCCTCAATAGCCGCCACGTGGTCTACCTCAGCCACGAAACCAGCGGTGCGGTCGACGTCCGCTACGCGCCCGAGGGTGACCTCCAAGTCGTCGGTCGGACACCAGGCCGACCAAACCGTGCTCTCACTCCACGCGCCATGCTCGGCCCGCGATTCAAAAGGGCCGCGGTCCCCCGCGGCCCTTTCCTTAGTCAGGCGGCGTTGGCGGCCTACTCAGCCGCCACCATGGCCGACTTGCGGGCCGGTTCGCCCAGCCGGGCGACCAACGTGTCGAGTTCGGCCCAAAGCGCCGCCGGCAAGTGGTCGCCGAAGCGTTCGTAGAAGGCCGGCACCAGGGCCGCCTCCTGCCGCCAGATCTCCGCGTCGACCGTCAGCAGCAGATCAAGCTGCGCCTGGCTGAGGCCCAGGCCCGTCACGTCCAGGCTGCCCGGCGCGGGCAACAGGCCGATCGGCGTGTCCACGGCTTCGGCACGGCCTTCCAGGCGCTCGACGATCCACTTCAGCACGCGGCTGTTCTCGCCATAGCCCGGCCAGACGAACTTGCCGCGCTCGTCCTTGCGGAACCAGTTCACGAAATAGATGCGCGGCAGCTTGGCCGGGTCCTTGGCCTTGGCGCCCATCTCCAGCCAGTGCGCGAAGTAGTCGCCCATGTTGTAGCCGGCGAAGGGCAGCATGGCGAAGGGGTCGCGCCGCAGCTCGCCGATGGCGTTCTCCGCCGCCGCCGTGCCCTCAGAGGCCACATTGGAGGCCATGAACACCCCGTGCGCCCAGTTGCGCGCCTCGTTGACCAGCGGCACCGCCGAGGCGCGGCGGCCACCGAACAGGATGGCCGAGATCGGCACGCCGGCCGGGTCTTCCCATTCCGGGGCGATCACCGGGGTCTGCTCGGCCGGGACCGTGAAGCGCGCGTTCGGGTGCGCGGCGGGCTCCAGGCTCTGCGGCGTCCAGTCCTTGCCGCGCCAGTCGATCAGATGGGCCGGAACCTCGTCGGTCAGGCCCTCCCACCACACGTCGCCGTCGTCGGTCAGGGCCACATTGGTGAAGATGCAGTTGGCGTGCAGGGCGGCGATAGCGTTCTTGTTGGTGGTCTCACCGGTGCCCGGCGCCACGCCGAAGAAGCCGGCCTCCGGGTTCACCGCATAGAGCCGCCCGTCCTCGCCGAACCGCATCCAGCAGATGTCGTCGCCGATGGTCTCGGCCTTCCAGCCCGCCAGCGTCGGCTGCAGCATGGCCATGTTGGTCTTGCCGCAGGCGCTGGGGAACGCCGCCGAGACGAAGCGGACCTCGCCCTGCGGCGACGTCAGCTTCAGGATCAGCATGTGCTCGGCGAACCAGCCCTCATCGCGGGCCATCACCGAGGCGATGCGCAGCGCGAAGCACTTCTTGCCTAGCAGCGCGTTGCCGCCGTAGCCCGAGCCGTACGACCAGATCTCCCGGGTCTTGGGGAAATGGACAATGTATTTGATTTCGTTGCAGGGCCAGGCGACGTCCTTGACGCCGTCAACCAGCGGCATGCCCACCGAGTGCACGGCCGGCACAAAAAAGCCGTCCTCGCCGAGCTGGTCGAGGGCGGCCTGGCCCATCCGCGTCATGATCTTCATGGATACGGCGACGTAGGCCGAATCCGTGATCTCTACGCCGATCGCGCTGATGTTGGAGCCGAGCGGCCCCATGCAGAACGGCACGACGTACATCGTGCGGCCCTTCATGCAGCCCTTGAACAGGTCCTTCAGGTCGGCCCGCATCTCGGTCGGGTCGAGCCAGTTGTTCGTGGGGCCCGCCTCTTCCGGCGTGTCCGAGCAGATGAAGGTGCGGCTCTCGACGCGGGCGACGTCACGTGGATCGGAGGCGGCGTAGAACGAGTTCGGGCGCTTGGCCGGATTCAGCCGTGTCAGCGTCCCGGCCGCGACGAGTTCCTCGGTCAGCTCGGTCCATTCGGCTTCCGATCCGTCGCACCAGCGCACCCGGTCCGGCTCGGCGAGCGCGGCGATTTCGCGAACCCATTGCAATAGTTTCGCGTGTTTCGTCGGCGCGGGCTCGAGCCCCGGGACGATGCGTTGGGTCATACTAAGACGCTCCCTGGCCCCACTTCCCGCTCCGGATTGAGCTTCCGGACCGGTCAAATTTGAACAGTCTTCTAAATGCAGAAAGCCTGCCTGCATACCACGGGCCATCGATTCGGGACGGCCCGCGCCCTTAACGCAGATTTACGACATCCGGCGCCGTGCGGGCGCGGATTTGCCTATCACTTCATCGTGCCCGGCGCGGGCGGCGCAGGCCCGTCCTTCAGATAGTGGGCCAGCCACGTGTCCACTTCCTGGTAGAAATGGCGGCTGTCCTCAGGCTTCAGGATCCAGTGCCAGGCGTCCGGCCAGACCAGCAGGCGGCTCGGCACCTTCATGCGCTGCAAGGTGGCCCAGTTCTCCAGCGTGTTTCCGATCGGCACCCGGAAATCGCGCTCGCCGATCGACAGCAGCATCGGGGTCTTCCAGTTCTTGGCGTAGGCGATCGGGCTCTGATCGCGCCAGACGGGGTTACCCTCCCAGGGCGGGCCGCCGTTGGTGACCTCGCGGTTGTAAATGCCGTCGCTCATGCCCCACTGGCTTT
>NZ_DATAPY010000136.1:0-31472 GCF_036264965.1 Phenylobacterium sp. | reverse complement strand
GGCGGACTCCGCCGGCCCCGCAGGCGCTGCGGGCGAAGCCGCCGCGGCGCCGGCGGCCGGAGCCGGCGCGGCCGGGGTCTCGGCCAAGAAGGGCGTCGCCGGCGCCTCGGCGGCCGGAGCCGGGCCCGAGGCCGGGCGCGGCGGCTGGACGAATTCGCCGAAAGCGGCGGTCGCCGCGACGGCCAGAACGATCAGCAACAGGCGCGGGTCCCACCAGCGGCCGGCGACGGCGCCCGGCGCCATGCGCGACAGCACCGGCGTATCGCGCTCGAACAGCTGGTGCTTCAGCGCCCCAGCCACGTGCAGCCCGAAGAGGCCGTAGAAGCCGAAGGCCAGGAGTTCATGACCGTTCTTGCCGATGGCGTTGGCGATATGCTTGGCGGCGGGGGCGAGGCCGTCCGTCCCCGGGATGTCCGGCCAGGGCACGGACCAGAAAAGGATGGTCGGGATCGCCGTCCGGCTGGTCGAGACCATCAGCCAGCCGGTCAGCGGCATGCCGATCATGATCACGTAGAAGCCCCAGTGGACGATCGCCGAGAGCACCTTCTCCCAGCGCGCCAGGGACGCAGGCTCCGGCGGCGGCGGATTGGTCAGCCGCCAGCCCAGCCGCAGGATGCTCAGCACCAGGATCGAGATGCCGATCGACTTGTGCAGCTGGGTGAGCGCGAAGCCCTCCGGCGTCTTGTTGTCCATCCGCCAGGCGATCGCGACCTGCGCCACGATGGCCAGCGCGATGAGCCAATGCAGGATGATGGCGACGGTGGCGTAGCGGCTTTTGCGTCCCAGGCCGGACAGGTTGCGGGCGTTGGTCATGGAGGCCTTTCCAGCGGAGCTTCGAGTTACCTACTACTTCTTTTCAAACTCGACCTCGAAGATCACGTCCACCTCGTCGCTGGTGAACTGGTTCAGGATCATGCCGGTGAGGCCGAAGTCGGACCGCTTGATCTGGGTTGCGCCGGAAAAGCCCAGCCGGGTGCCAATCGGGGTGACCCCATGCCCGGCGCCGTCGAAGGTCACGTCCAGCGTCACCGGCTTGGTGACACCATGGAAGGTCAGGTCGCCAGTGACGGTTCCCTTGCCGTCCGCCCCGCCGCTGACCGCGGTCGAGACGAAGGTGATCGTCGGATATTTGTCGGGCTCGAAGTAGCCGGCGATCTGTTTGTCGAAAGAGGGGTCGTGGGTGTCGACCGACCTGGGATCGACCGTGAAATTGACCTTGGTCTGCTGCCAGTTGGCCGGGTCGTAGGTGAAGGAGCCGTCCAGGCCGTCGAGGCGCAGGGTGTAGTGCGAGAAGCCCATGTGGACGATCTTCACCGTCAGGCTCGCGTGCCGCTTGTCGAGAACGTAACTGCCCGCCGGCACCTTGGCGGGATCGGTCGTGGAGGGCGCCGCCGCGGCTGCGCCGCCCAGGCCAAGGGTCAGGGCGAGTGCGGTGGCGAAGATGCGGCTCATGGTCCAGCTCCGAAGGTGTCGGGCCAAGATGGTGGGCGCGGAACCTAGCCGAAAGTCCGGCGGAGCGGATTTACGCCGTATGAGCCCCCAGGCTTGCCCGGCGCAGGCGCGCGACCTATCGCTTACGGCGTCAGTCAGGGGGCTTTGCGTGATCCGATTGGGCTTGAGGGCCGCTGTGGCGGCGTACGCCGCCATTCTCGCTGCGGGTTCCGCAGGCGCGGCAGATGCGCCCGGCGCTACGCTCTACCGCCACGCCAGCCTGATCGACGGGACCGGCGCGCCGGCGCGGGGCGGCATGTCGGTGCTGGTCGAGGGCGAGCGGATCAAGGCCGTCGCCCCGGACGCCGAGCTGGCCCTGCCGGCCGGCGCGAAGGTCGTCGACCTGACCGGCAAGTACCTGGCGCCCGGCCTGATCGACAGCCATGAGCATCTGGCGACACCGCCCAACCGCCGCGCGGCCGAGGCCAATATGCGCCGCGACCTTTATGGCGGGGTGACCGCCATCCGCGACATGGCCGACGACCTTCGCTCGGTGGCCGAACTGGCGCGCGAATCCCGCGCCGCCGAGGTCCCCGGGCCGGACATCTTCTATGCCGCCCTGATGGCGGGGCCGTCCTTCTTCGTCGACCCGCGGACCCATGCGGCCAACTTCGGCGTCGAGCCGGGCCATGCGCCCTGGATGCAGGCGATCGACGCCGGGACCGACGTCCGAAACGCCGTCACCCTGGCCAAGGGGACCTCCGCCACCGCCATCAAGATCTATGCGAACCTACCGCCGGACCTGGTGAAGAAGATCGCCGCCGAGGCGCACCGCCAGGGCATGGTCGTATGGACCCACAGCGCCATCTTCCCGACCACGCCGGCCCAGGTGCTGGACGCGCACCCCGATGTGATCTCCCACACCTGCTACATGGCCTATCAGGTGGTCGGCGTCCCGGCGTCTTATCAGGCGCGGGTTCCGGTCGATCCGAAGAGCATGATCGGCGGCGACAACCCGGTGATGGCCGGCCTGTTCGCCCGGATGAAGGCGCAGGGGACGCTGCTGGACCCCACCTTGCGCGTCTACGCCGAGGACGCCGAGCGGTTCGCCAGGAACCCCAAAGGCCGCCCGCCGCTCTGCTCGCTGGACCTGGCCGCGGCGCTCACCCGCCAGGCCTTCCGCGCCGGCGTGCCGCTGTCGACCGGCACCGACGGGATCGCGCCCGCCTCCGACCCCTGGCCGACGGTCTATGACGAGATCTCGCTGCTCGTCAGCAAAGCGGGCCTGACGCCGGCCCAGGCGATCCATGCGGCCACCGAGGTCGGCGCACGCGCCGCGGCGCAGAGCGTCGACATGGGAACCGTCGCGCCGGGTAAGCTCGCCAATCTGATCGTGTTCAGCCGCGATCCCACCGCCAACATCGAGAACCTGAAAAGCCTGGAGACCACGATCAAGCGTGGCCGGGCCTATCCCCGCGCCGAGTTCAAGCCGCCTACCGAACAGGAACTGAGAGACGCCCCATGAGCCTCGACCGCCGCACCGTCCTGGCCCTGGGCGCCGCCGCAGCCGCGACGCCGGCTCTTACGGCTCCGAAAGCCAAGGACCCGATCGCCGGCTGGACGGTGATCAATGCGCTGGGCGGCCTGCTGGACCCCAATACGCCCGACCTGCCGAGGGTGGTCATGACCCCGCGCATCCTGGGCGACGCCCACACCTCGGGCATGACCGCGGTGAACTGCACCCTGGGCTATGTGTTCGGTCCGAAGGACCCGTTCGAGAGCACGGTGGCCGACGTGGCCTATTGGGACCGGATGGTGCGCGAGAACCCGCGCGATCTCCTGAAGGTGTTCACCACCGCCGACATCGCCCGGGCCAAGACCGAGAAGAAGATCGGCCTGATCTATGGCTTCCAGAACTGCGCCATGATGGGCAAGGACGCCAAGCGCGTGGACGTCTTCGCCGACATGGGCGTTCGCGTCTTCCAGCTCACCTACAATAACGAGAACCAGCTGGGCGGCGGCTCCATGGCTCCGGAGGATCGCGGCCTGACGCCGTTCGGCCGCGAGGTGATCGAGCGCATCAACGCCAACCATGCGATGGTGGACCTGAGCCACTCCGGCCGGCAGATCTGCCTGGACGCCGCGCGGGCCTCGAAGCAGCCGATCTCGATCAACCACACCGGCTGCCGTGCGCTCACCGACCTGCCGCGCAACAAGACCGACGAGGAGCTGCGACTCGTCGCCGACAAGGGCGGCTTCGTCGGCATCTACTTCATGCCGTTCCTGAACCTGTCGGGCCACGCCACCGCCGCCGACGTGGTCGCCCACATCGAGCACGCCCTGAAGGTCTGCGGCGAGGATCACGTCGGCATCGGCACCGACGGCGGCATAACCCAGATCGACGACCTGGAGGCCTACAAGGCCGCGCTGACCAAGGAACACGAGGAGCGGGTCGCCAAGGGCATCTCCGCGCCGGGCGAGCGGGCCGACACCCATCCCTTCGCCGACGACCTGCGCGGACCGGGCCAGTTCCGCAAGCTCGCACGGTTGTTGGAGCAGCGCGGCCACAAGCCGGCGACCGTGGAGAAAATCCTGGGCGGCAACTTCACACGCTACGCCCGCGACATCTGGGGCGCCTGAGCCTAAAACACCGCCGCCAGCTGACTTAGAAGAGCCTGATCCATGACCTTCCGCGCGCCCGTCCGCGACCTCGCCTTCGCGCTCTCCAGCGTCGGCCACGACGCCCTGATCGCCCGGGCCTTCCCGGACCTCGACAGCGACACCGTGACCGCGGTGTTGGAGGCGGCCGGCGGCTTCACCGCCGACGTGCTGGCTCCCCTGAACCGCGGCGGCGACACCCAGGGCGCGCGCTACGAGAACGGCCACGTCACCGCCGCGCCGGGGTTCGCCGAAGCCTATCAGGCCTTCGTCGCGGGCGGCTGGAACTCGCTCAGCGCCGATCCGGACCACGGCGGCCAGGGCCTGTCGAAGGCCATGGAGCTGGCGGTCTTCGAGATGGTGCATTCGGCCAACATGGCCTTCGGCCTCTGCCCCATGCTGACCCAGGGCGCTATCGAGGCCATCGCCCTGCACGGCACCGAGCGCCAGAAGCGCCTGGTGCTGCCCAAGCTGGTGTCCGGCGAATGGACCGGAGCCATGTGCCTGACCGAGCCGCAGGCCGGCTCCGACCTCTCGGCGCTGACGTCCATGGCCAAGCCGGACGGCAATGGCGGCTGGCGGCTGGCGGGCCAGAAGATCTTCATCACCTGGGGTGACCACGACGCGGCGGAGAACATCTGCCATCTGATCATCGCCCGCACCCCTGATGCGCCGCCCGGCGTGAAGGGCATCAGCCTGTTCCTCGCGTCGAAGTTCCAGGTCAAGGACGACGGGACGCTGGGCCCGCGCAACGATTTCCGGGCCGGCTCCATCGAGCACAAGCTGGGCATCCACGGCTCGCCGACCTGCGTCATGCTCTACGAGGGCGCCGAGGCCGAACTGGTCGGCGAACTGGGCCAGGGCCTGCCGCATATGTTCGTGATGATGAACGCCGCGCGCCTGCAGGTGGGCGTGCAGGGCGTGGCCATCGCCGAACGGGCTTTCCAGCAGGCGCTGGCCTTCAGCCAGGAGCGCAAGCAGGGCCGCACGGCCTGGGAAGCCGACGGCATGATCTATGGCCATCCGGATGTGCGGCGGATGCTGATGCTGATGAAGGCCAAGATCGAGGCCGCCCGCGCCATCTGCCTGACCACCGGCGTGCTCTCGGACCTCGCCCGCCTGGCGGACAGCGAGGAGGAGCGCGCTGCGGCGAAGGCGCGCCAGGAGCTCTTGACCCCCATCGCCAAGGCTTGGTCGACGGACGTCGGCGTCGAGGTGGCGTCCTTGGGCGTGCAGGTCCACGGCGGCATGGGCTTCATCGAGGAGACCGGGGCTGCCCAGCACTACCGCGACGCCCGCATCGCCCCGATCTACGAAGGCACCAACGGCATCCAGGCCATCGACCTGGTCGGCCGCAAGGTCGGCATGGAAGACGGCGGGGTCATGCGGGCGCTGTGCGCCGAGCTGGCCCTGACCGCCGAGAGCCTGACCGAGGTTCCGGACCTGGCCGCCGTCGGCCGCCGCCTGGCCGCCGGCGTCGCGGCGCTGGAGCGGGCCACAGACTGGCTGCTGGCGAACCGGGGCGCCGACAGCCTGGCCGCCGCCACGCCGTATCTGAAACTGGCTGGCGACGTGATCGGCGGCGCCATGCTGGGCCGCCAGGCCCTCGCGGCGGCAGGTTCCGACGATCCTTGGATGAAGAGCAAGGGCGCGTTGGCCCGCGTCTATTCCAGCCAGGTCCTCAGCCTCGCGCCGGGCGTGGCCGACGGCCTGATGGATGGGGCGCTGGACATGGAATCCACAACCGCCGCAGCGCTCGCGCCCTAAGTAGATTCGCGTACGGGATTCTCCGAAGTTTTACTTTTGCCGCCCATCCTGTCCGCAAGGTGGGGGCCGAATGACAAAGCCTGTCTGGGAATTCGCGCGAGTACGCGCCGCGAGGGAGGCCGGCCACCGTGGCCTGAGCCTCTACCATCTCACCCTGCACGGGATGGTCCATCCGATCGGATTCTTCGCGGCCTTCAACGCGCTGGCCGCTGTCGGGTTTTCGCTGCTCGGACGCCCGTTGGTCGGCGTCGCAGCCTTTGTCGGCTATTGCGCCATCGATGTCATCAACCAGCATTTCATTCGCCGCTGGCTCAGCGGCGCCGCCGAAGCCGACGAAGACGCGGGCTTCCGCCGCCTCGCGTGGCTGAGCGCGTTCCGCTTCAGCGGATACCTGATCCCGACCGCGGCCGTCGCGCTCAGCGGCCGTCCGGGCGAACTGCTGTTCTTCGCGATGCAGGCCTGCACCCTGTTGGCCGTGGCGATCTCGACCGCCGCCCTGTCGCGCCGCGTCTATTGGGGCTTCGCTATCCCGGTGTTCGCCGCGATCATCTTCGTCACGGTCCTACTTCTGACCCCGCCGGCCGCCGCCGCGGTCTTGATCAGTGGCGCCAGCCTGGCGCTCCTGATGACCCTGATGGCTGAGGGCTCGAACCGAACGGTCAACGTCCTGCACGAGGCCTTTACCGACAACTTCGCCATAATCCCGCAGCTGGAGACCGCCCGCGACCAGGCGATCGCCGAGCGGGCCGCCGCCGATGCGGCCCGCGAGGAGGCCCGCCAGGCCGGCCGCGCCAAATCCAACTTCCTGGCCACCATGAGCCACGAGATCCGCACCCCGATGAACGGGGTCCTTGGCATGGCCCAGTTGCTGCAACGCGACGAGACCAATCCCGCGCAGAAGGAGCGCCTCGCGGTGCTCATCGACTCGGGCGAGTACCTGCTCTCGATCCTCAACGACATCCTCGACGTTTCGAAGATCGACGCCGGGCGGCTCGATATCCTGCCGGCGTCGGAGGACATGCGGCTGTTCCTGGAGCGGCTGGTGGGCTTCTGGGGTCCGCGCGCCGACGAGAAGGGCGTCGCCCTGATCCTCGACATGAAGCCGGGCCTGCCGGCCTTCGCCCTGATCGACGCGCTGCGCCTGCGTCAGGTGCTGTTCAACCTGGTGGGCAACGCGCTGAAGTTCACGGACCAGGGCTCGGTCTCGGTGATTGCCGACGCCATGCCCAACGGCGAAGGCGCGGTCCTGCTGCACATTGCCGTCAAAGACACCGGCATCGGCATCGCCGATCAGCACCTGCCGCAGCTGTTCACCCGCTTCAGCCAGGGCGACGAGTCGGAGATGCGCAAGTTCGGCGGCACGGGCCTGGGCCTGTCCATCGCCAAGCAGTTGATCGAGCTGATGGGCGGCAAGGTCTGGGCGGAGAGTACTCTTGGCCAAGGCTCGACGTTCCACATCAAGGTTCCCCTCGCGGTGGCGGATGGCCCGGCCCAGGCCCGGCCCGCGGTCACGGACAGCGCGGTGTCGGCGGTCGGCGGGCTGCAGATCCTGGCCGTCGACGACAACGCCGTGAACCTGCTGGTCCTCGACCAGCTGCTGACCAGTTTCGGCCACGAGGTCGCCAAGGCGGCCAGCGGGGTCGAGGCCCTGGAACAGATGGCGGCCCGGCCCTTCGACCTCGTCCTGCTGGACATCCAGATGCCCGGCATGACCGGCGTCGAGGTGCTGCAGCAACTGCGCGCCGAGGCCGGCCCCAACCGCGACGCGCCGGTGGTGGCCCTGACGGCGGATGTGACCTCAGGTGGGCGCGAACGCTATCTGGAGCTGGGCTTCACCGAGCACAGCTCCAAGCCGATCCAGATCCAGGAGCTGATGGAGGCCGTCGCCCGGGCGATGGCCGCGCCGGCGGCCAAGCGTCAGGCGGCCTGAAGCTTCGGCAGGTCGTGCAGCGACGGGTCCAGGCCCGCGCCCATCAGGTCGATGAAGTTGTCGCGGTAGAAGCGGCGCTTCACCTCGTCGGACGCGCCGTCGAGGCTCTCGTTGAACCGCTTCAGCGGATTGCGGCCGCCCTCGATGTGCGGGAAGTCCGACGAGAACAGCAGCATTTCCGGCGCCGTGTTCTCGATGATCCAGCGGGTGTTCTCGTGCGGATAGGGCGTGGCGCGGAACTGGCGGCGTAGGATCTCGCTGGGCTTGCCGGAGAGCTTCTGCAGCCGCTCCTCCTTGCCGAAGGCGGCGACGCCGGAGTCGAGGTACTGCATGAGGCTGGGCAGCCATGAGGCGCCCAGTTCAATCGCGCCCCACTTCAGCCGCGGGAAACGGTCGAACACCCCGTCGATCACCAGGGCCGACAGCGTCTGCCAGACCGAGAGCGGGATCGCCATGAAGGTCAGCGAGGTGAAGTTCTCGTCGCCGCCATGGAAGTCCTTCACGAAGGGAAGGCCGTTCTCGATGTAGTCGTGATGCATCTTCTCCTCGCCGCCCACGTGGAAGAGGACGGGGATCCTGGCCTCCTGTGCGAGCGCCCAGAGCGGATCGAGCTCCACGTGGCTGGGCGAAAAGCCTTTGGGATGGCGCGACGGGATCACCAGGGCCTTGGCGCCCAGGGCCAGCGCCTCGCGGGCGACGTCGACGGCGCGGGCGCGGTCGATCAGCGGCACATAGCCGGTGGCCAACAGCCGGCGGTCCACCGAGCAGAACTCAGTCATCATCCGGTTGTGGGCGCGAGCGGCCTCGACGGCCAGTTCCGCCTCGCCCATCTGCTCCAGGCCGAAGTTGGAGAGGCAGGCGGTGGTGAACACCAGCTGGCTGGCGAAGCCCAGGTAGTCGAGCGTCTTCGGCCGGTCCGACGCCTTGAAGGCGCCCAGGGCTTCGTAGTTCTTGCGCAAGAGGATATTGGCCTCGGCGCCGGCCAGGAACTCGGGGTTCTCGGCCTGGGCCGCGGCCTTGGCGAACCATTCGGGCAGCACGTCCTTGCGGCCGGTCTTCTCGACGAAGGCGTCGCGGAATCTCGGGTCGAGATAGCGGTTGATCGTGCCCGGCAGCTCCATCACATGGCTGTCGGCGTCGTGGATGGTTTGGCCCTCGACGTACGGCATGCGAAATCCTCCCGCTTATGATTGCCCCTATTTCGCGCTCGCAGGCCCAGGCGCGTCAAGCGACGCTGTTCGCATCGCCGAGCCACGCAGCGGCGCGCGAGCTGATCGGCTGGACGATCACCATGGGCGGCGTGGGCGGCCGGATCGTCGAGACCGAGGCCTATCACTACTCGGACCCGGCTTCGCACAGCTTCTCAGGGCCCACCGAGCGCAACGCGGTGATGTTCGGCCCGCCGGGTGCAATCTACGTCTACCGCTCCTACGGGATCCACTGGTGCATGAATCTGGTCTGCGGCGATGAGCCGGGGAGCGCGGTGCTGCTGCGCGCGCTGGAGCCGACCGAAGGCCTCGACCTGATGATCGCGCGGCGCGGCCTCGACGATCCGCGCCTGCTCTGCTCGGGGCCCGGCCGGCTTTGCCAGGCCCTGGCCGTCACCCGCGACCAGAACGGCCTGAAGATCAACGAGCCGCCGTTCGAACTGATCCCCGGCCCGCCAGCCGAGGTCGTGGTCGGCCCGCGCATCGGCATCACCAAGGCGGTCGACGTTCCATGGCGCTTCGGCGAGCGGGGCTCTCGCTATCTCAGCAAGCCGTTCCCGAAGACGCTCTAGCGGCGGTTCTCGGACGCGGCGACCGCGCGGGCGTTGGAGGCAGCCAGTTCCGCGTCGGGGATCTGGACCATCTGGCTCATGTCGATCTTCGGCGGCGGCGCGTTGGGATTGAAGGGCACGGTGGGAACGGTCGGCGGCTCCCGCGCCGCGGCCAGGCGGGCCAGCGTCTCATTGGCCTGCAGGCGGGCCTGCACGCGCGCCAACTCGTTGGTGAGCGCGATCTCACGATTGCGCGCTGCGAGCGCATCAGCCGATCGCTGGGCGTCGAGCGACTGGGTCAGGCCAAGATAGGGCTGGGCCGCGGCGGGCGCGGCAGCGGCCAGGACGGCGAGGGCGAGGGCGATCAGGGTGCGCATGAGAAGGCCTCCATGCGATCAACGCGCGTGCTGGCCCTCGGCTCCCTATTCCTTGCGTTCGACGTGGAAGCGGGCGAGCTCGGTCTTGGGCGCCTCCCAGTCGGGGCTGAGCTCGACGGCCTTCTGGTAGTCGAAATAGGCCGACTTGGCGTCGTCGAGGCCCTCATAGGCCAACGCCCGGTCGAAGTAGACCTTGGCCGGCGCCTCGACGCCCAGCGCCAGGCCCTTGTTCAGGTCGGGCAGGCTGTCGGCGTATTTGTGCATGCCGATGAAGACGGCGCCGCGGTTGGCGTAGGCCTCGCCCAGGTCGGGCTTCTCGCGCACCGCCTCGTTGAAGTCGCTCTGCGCGCCTTCCCAGTTCGCCCGGCGCATCTTCAGGATGCCGCGGTTGACGTAGGTGCCGGCGCGATCGCGGCTGGACAGGGTTTCCTTCTCCAGCGCCTCGGTGCAGATGCGTTCCAGCCGGATCTCGGCCTTGCCGGAGAGCGCGGCTTTCGAGCACGCCTCCGCCAGACCGCCGCCGATCACCGTGACCGAGGCGCGCGCCGCAGCCCCCATGCTCAGAGCCGCTGCCAGCGCCGCGCCGAAAATCAGCCGATTCATGGGTCTTCCTCCCCGCCCGCGCGGCTCAGGGCCGCGTATCGGCGTTCGCGCGAAGGCTCCTCCCGCGACGGAGCCCTGTCAACGCGAAGCTGACCTAAGGTCACATCGGCGCGTCAGGCGGGTGCGCGGCGGAAGCGCAAGAGCTCGCGGTGGAGGATGTAGAGGCCGCTGGCCGCCACCACCGCCGCGCCCGCCAACGTCACCGGCTGCGGCAGCTCCCCCCAGACCAGGTAGCCCAGGATCGTCGCCCAGATCAGCTGGGTGTAGTCGAAGGGCGCCACGACGCCGACCGGCGCGACCCGGATCGCCTCGGTGAGGAACAGCTGGCCGACGCCGCCGATCAGGCCGGAGAAGATCAGCACGGCCAGGGTCGCAGGATCTGGCGTCACCCAGTCGAACACCGAGACGCTCAGGCCCAGGATTGTCCCGGCCAGGGTGAAATAGAAGACGATGGTCGCGCCCTTCTCGGTGACCGAAATCTGGCGGATCTGCACCATGGCCAGCGCGCTGCCGAGCGCGGCGGTCAGCGCGAAGCCGACGCCCGTCAGGTTCATGTGGCCCGGCTGCGGCCGCACCATGATCATGACCCCGATGAAGCCCACCAGCACCGCGCCCCAGCGGTGGCGGCCCACCGCCTCGCGCAGCATCACCGCCGAGAGGGCGGTCATGAACAGCGGCGCGGCGAAGGTGAAGGCCGTGGCCTCGGTCAGCGCCAGGCGCTGCACGGCGAAGAAGCTGCAGGTCATGCCGATCAGCCCGGCGATGGAGCGCGTCAGATGGCCCCAGGGCCGCTGGGTCTTCAGGACCGAGAAGCCGGTGGTGCGCGAGATGTAAAGCAGCAGGGGTACGAACGCGAAGGCGTTGCGGAAGAAGACCAGTTCGAAGACCGGGATGCCGCGGTGGCCGGCCCACTTCACCGACGCCGTCAGCCCGGCGACGCAGACCATCGCCGTCGTCCGGTAGGCGATGCCGAGACCGTTGCGGTGGTGGTGCGGAAGCTGGGCGGTGGGTGCGCTCACCGGCGCGGTGTGGGGGCCTGCGCCCGCGCGGTCAACCGCTGCGCCCTACTTGCCGTCGACGGAGAAGGCCAGCAGGAGGTTGTTGGCCCCGGCGCTGCCGCCATAGCCGGAGTGGATGAACAGCCGCCCGCCGGCGATCACGGCGCCGCCCATGTCCAGGCTGCCGCCGCTGGCGGCCTTCAGCCCGTTGGCGGTGTCGAGCGGCGTGGTGGTGTCGTAATCCCAGACGAGCTTGCCGTCGGCGGCGTAGGCCCGCAGATGACCGTCCAAGGCGCCAGCGAACACCGCCCCCGGAACCGCTGTCACCGCCTGCGAGTAGCCCGAAAGGCAGCGGCCCGACGGCACGTTGCAGGTCACGCCCTTCGGCGCATCCGCCTGCCAGAGGACCTTGCCGTCGGCGGCGCTGAGGCCCGCGATGCCCGGGCGCCCACGGCCCGGAAAATCCGCCAGGGCGGCGTAGACGATCCGCCCATCGGTGGCCGTACCCCATTCAACGCCGCCGCCGGCCCCGCCGCTGCCGAGCTTGGCGCTCTGCCAGACGGTCTTCCCGCTGTCGGGGTCCATGGCGTAGACGATCGCGGACTTGTTGCCGGTGATCACCAGGTCCCTGCCGCCGAGGCTGACCAGCATGGGCGAGGAGCCGAAGTCGTAGTCCGGGCCGCGTTGGCCCAGCGGCCCGTTGACGGTCCCCGACATGAAGTTGTCGTGGGCGAGCACTTGGTTCACCCAGCGGATCTTGCCGGTCTTCAGGTCCATGGCGATCACCGCATCGGAGGTCGGGTGCTCCACCTCGGAGTAGGAATCGCCACTGGCCACATAGAGCTGGCCGCGCTTCGCATCGATGGTCGGCGCCGACCACAATGCGCCGCCGGCGGGGCCGTACATCTGGGTCCCGGCGGCGTTCTTGCGCGTCGGATGCGGCGTCTCGTTGAGGATCGCCTGGCTCCAGAGGATCTTGCCGGTCCCGGCGTCGACTGCGACCACCGTGCCGATGAAGGTGCAGCAGGGATAGGCCGCGACATTGCCCTGGCTCTCCTCCGAGGCCGAGAGCGGCACGTAGAGCACCCCGTCGTAGAGGGCGGGCGAGCCGGTGATCCGGCCCACCACGTGATCGCCCACGCGGACCTTCCAGAGCTCCTTGCCGGAGCTGGCGTCAAAGGCGCGGACATACATCCGGTCGTCGCCGAAATAGAGCGCCCAGCCGCTGGGCGCGGTCTTGAGCTTGCCGACGGTCATCGAGGCGCGGCCGCCGCCGCGGTAGTCGAAACGCCAGTGGACGCAGCCGCTGGCCGCGTCGAGCGAATAGACCTTGCCGCCCATGCTGGCGACGAACACGCGGTCGCCGAACACCAGGGGCTGGGTGTTCTTGGTCCCCGGATAGGCGAAGGCCCATTTCACCTTCAGGCGCGGGATGTCGGCCGCCGCGAAGTCCGGCTTGGGCTGATAGCGGCTGTTGGCGACGTCTCGGCCCCAGCCGTTCCACTGCGGGCCATTCGTCTGCAGGGGTCCATTGGTCTTGCAGGGGTTCGGATCGGGCGCGGAGGCAGTCTGCGGCACGGGCGACTTGCCGGTGAGGAAGCGCACGACACCGTAGATCTCGGCCGCGCTCATCCCCTGGGCCATGGGCGCCATGGCCCCGATGGTCAGAGCGTCATAGACCTCCTCCGGCGAGCGGGCGCCCAGCATCTCGCGGGTCGGAGCGCGGCCGGTGGCCGGCTCGTGGCAGCCGGCGCACCTGGCCTTGAAGATCGGCTCGCCACTCACCGGGTAGAGCCCGGCTGAGTTTTCCGGCGGGACCACATAACCGGCCTTGGGCGTCACGGCCGGGCGCGCGGGCGGAGCCGGCGGCGGCTGGGCCATCGCCCAGCCACTTACAAGCACAACTGCGGCAAGCGCCGCCAGAACCCCGGTCGCACGCATGGTCCGCATGGCGCCCGCGCCCTACTTGCCGTCTACCGAATAGGCCAGGAGGACGTTGACCCCGTTGGAGCCGACGCGCGCTGCGCCATTGTTGCCGCTGGTGATGAACATCATGCCGCCGGCGATGGTCGGGCCCATGCCGTCGATGCCGCCGCCGGGCTGGCCCTTGATGCCGTTGACCGTGTCGTAGGACCGCGCGGTGGTGGAATCCTCCCAGACGATCTTGCCGGTCTTGTCGTCATAGGCGCGGATCCAGCCGTCCATGCCACCCTCGAAGACGAAGCCCGGGATCACCGCGGGCGCGGCCGGTTGCGCGCGGGCGCAGCGGCTGGGCTTGTCCTTGTCGGCCGCGTAGTGGCAGGGCGCGACAGGCGCCGGCGCCGACCAGTCTATGGCCCCGGTGGCCGGGTCGAGCGCATAGAGGCCGGCCTTGCCCTTCGGCGCATCAGGCCGCGGATTGAACAGATAGACCAGGTCGGAGATCGGCACGAAGACGTGGGTGGCGTTGGCGCCGATGCCCCACTCGACGCCGCCGAGCGCCGAACCCATGCCCACCTGAGTCTTCCAGATCAGCTTTCCGCTGTCCGGATCGATCCCGTAGACGATGCCCGACTTCTGGCCGGCCACCAGCACCTGCTTGCCGCCCTTGAGCGTCATCAGCACCGGCGTGGCGCCGAAGTCGTAGTCCGGGCCCATCGGCGTCGGGCAGTTGCCGGAGGCCGAGGTCGGGCCGCAGCCCATGACGAAGTTGTCGTGCTCGGTCACTTGGCGGCGCCACTTCACAGCGCCGGTCTTGATGTCCAGCGCCACGATGGCGTCGTCGCCATCGGTGTCGACGTCGGTGTAGCTGTCGCCGGTGACGACGTAGACGAGGCCGCGCTTGCGGTCGACGGAGGGCGCCGCCCAGACCGCAGCACCTGCCGGGCCCTGGACCTTGCCGCCGCCCTCCTTGTCGCGGATCGGCTTGACCGGCCCCGTGATCATCGGGGTCTTCCAGAGGAGCTTGCCGGTCTTCAAGTCCAGCGCCGCTACGGCGCCGCGGAATGTGCAGCAGCTGTAGGCCTTGCTCATGGCCGCGGCCTCTTCGATCGAGGAGATCGGCACGATCAGGCGGTCGTCCACGATCACCGGCGAGCCGGTGAGCACCGAGAACGGATGGTTCTCGATCTGCGCGCTCTTCCAGATCTCCTTGCCGGTCTGCGCGTCGAAGGCGCGCACGATCCGGTCGCTCTGGCTGACCACGGTCAGCCAGCCGCTGGGCGAGATCGGCGACTTGATGACCATCGGCGTGGTGCGCGAGACCAGGTCGTCCACCGACCAGTGGACGCAGCCGGTCTTGGTATCGAGCGCATAGAACTTGCCGGAGCGGTTGGTGATCCACATCCAGTCGCCGACCACCGCCGGCTGGCCGCCGCCGGTCATCGAGAAGGCCCACTTCACCTTCAGCTTCGGCACATCGGCCGCGGTCAGGCCCGGGTGGCGCTGGAAGCGCGTCGAGGCGTCATCGACGCCCATGCTGGCCCAGTCGCCGACGCCGGCCGCGATAGGCGGATTGCTGGCGCACTTGGGATCGGTTCCGACCACGCCGCCCTTGATGGCGACCTGCGGCATCTCCTGGCCGGTCGGGCGTGCGGGCAGGCTCGCCGAAGACGTGGCGGAGGTGAGGTAGGCGGCGACGGCCTGCTTGTCGGCGTCCGACAGGCCCTGGGCCATCGGCTGCATGATGCCGTTGGTCAGCGCCTGGACGATGTCGCCAGGCGCGCGCTGGCCGAGGTCGGCGCGGCTGGGCGCGCGCGCGGCGCCGCCCTCGTGGCACGCTTTGCAGCGGGTCTCATAGATCTGCTGGCCATTGGAGGCCGGTTGGGCCTGGGCGGAAAGGCTGAGGGCCGAGGCGGCCGCGACGGTGACGCCGAACAGCCAGGTACGAACTGAGCGCAACGTGAAATTCCCCCGATGTCCCCAGGTCCTGGGGCTCTAAATGCTTGAATCGAAACCCGCGCAGCATGCACCGCGCGGGCCTCTCGGTCACCTGGATCGTCGCGACCCCCGCGCGGGCGATCGCTCCGCGTCCGTCAGCCGTCAGCCGTCAGTGGCCGCCGGCCGCCGCGGGCGTAGCCGTCGGCATAGGCTGAGCCGCCGCCGGCTCCGGCGCCGCCTTCGGCATGTCGCCGCCCTTCGCCGCCTGGCCGCCGCGGCCGCGGGCCATGAACTTCTGGGCCGCCGCCAGTTCCTTGGCGTCGATCGAGCCGTCGTGGTCGGAGTCGATCAGGTCGAAATACTGCAGCAGCGTCCGGGCCGGGCTCTTCGGCCCACCCCGCAGCTCGGCCTTCTCGATCTTGCCATTCATGTTGGTGTCGAGGACGCCCATCATCAGGTTGGCCTGGAGCATCTTCTCGTACTCCGGCGTCTGGTGGGTCACCGTCTCGTCCGTCCAGCGATAGTGCAGATAGGTGGCCATCATCTCTTCGCTGGTCTGCTCACCCCAGTAGACCGTCTTCTTCGGATCGGGGTTGCCCGGGTTCCGCGTCGAGTTGTCGTAGGTCCAGGTGGTCAGGACCTTCGAACCCGCCGGCACCTTCAGCGGCGTCTTCAGGAAGTACTCGTACTGCCAGTTGAAGTTGTAGCGCGGCAGGGCCAGCAGCTTCTCTTCCTTGCCGTTCGGATAGATGACCGAGACCTGGGTCGAGCCGCCGCGCACGTGGGCGTGTGGGGTGATGCCGTAGAGGAGCGCTTCCTTCGGGAACTCGATGTAGCTGGTTTCCTTGTGCCACTCCTCGCCCGCGGGAATCTCGATGTTGAAATTGAAGATGCCGAAGGTCCGCAGGATGTACTTCGGCTCCTGCCCCTTCGGGTAGAAGTAGATGCCCATCTGGGTCTTCTCGGTCGTTTCCTTGCCGTAGGGCGTGTAGTGGTTCTGGAAGCCCACGCCGCCGGACGGCGGCACCCACACGCCGGTGTCGACCGGTTGGATGTTGGAGCCGCGGCCCGGGCCGTAGCCGCCCAGCGAGGCGCCCCACTGGGTCTCGGAGAAGCTGTTGCCAGCGTGGTCGGAGGCGACGACGCCGGTCAGGATGTGGTGCACCACCTGGCGGTCGGAGACGCGGAAGGTCGTGGCCTTCATCCAGCGGCCTTCGGCCATGGCGTTGGCGACCACCGGATGCTGGTAGTCCATGATGCCGGTGGCGGCGATCTTCACCTCCGGCACGTTCAGCACCACGTCGGGCTTGCCGAGCGGCCAGTCGGGGGCCTGGAACTTGACCTTCTGCAGCGGGTCCTCGCCCGCGCCGCGCGGCGCGCCGGCGTCGATCCAGTGGACCAGGGTCTTCATCTGGTCGGGCGTCAGGCGGTCGTCGTCCTGGAAGGCGCCCACGGTTTCGTCGGCCAGGTAGGGCGGCATCCGGTGGGTGCGGATCACCTCGCGGATCATCGGCGAGAAGCCCTTGATCTGCTCATAGTTGTTCAGCGGCATCGGGCCGATCCCGCCCGGCTGGTGGCAGGTGGCGCACTTGGCCTGGATGATCGGGGCGATGGTGTGAGCGTAGGAGATCTTTTCGTAGGTGTTGGCCTTGGCGCGGTCCGGGAAGGCGATCAGCTCGCCCTTGGCCTCGCGGCTGGTGAGCGCGACCTTCTGGCCGGCGACCAGGGCGTCGATGGCGGCCTTGGCGCCGTCCACGGGACCACGGTAGGCGACCGACCAGGCGCGAGGATCGATGACGATCACCTCGGCGGCGCGGGTCACGCCCAGCTCCTCGCCGACCAGCTGCTCGTAGTCGAACAGGATTGGCATCTGCAGGCCGGCGGCCTTGGCGTCGGCGATCACCGGATCGCGCCGGTCGCCGATGCGGCTGTCGACCGCCAGCATGTCGACCTTCTGGCCGGCGTAAGCCGATTTCAGCGCCATCAGCGCCGCGGCGTCGGCGTGCAGTCGCTTGTCGCCGCTGGCATAGGTCACCAGCACCACGGCCTTGTCGTCGGCCATCCGGTAGAGTTCGCGGCCCAGCAGATCCTGGTCGGCCAGCATGAAGTCGTCGACCCGCGCCGGGCCGGCGACCTTGGGCGCCTCGGCCTTGGCGCTCGATACGCCGTGTGGAGAGGCCATCAGGGCCAAGGCGCTCGCCGCCGTCGCCAGCGCGCCAAGCCCGATAACCGCCTTGCGTGAAATGCTCATGGTCCTCTCCCTTGCCCCTCTTTCGCCGGCCCGCGCGACGCGCTGTAGCTGGCCCAGGTGTTCAAATCCCGCTGTAATCCCGTGACATTGCGGATGCGTTTCTAGGCGAATGCGTTTCGGGCCTGACCTTGCGGAAGCCCGCTGCGCAGTCCACAACGGACTACCCCGCAAGTTACGAGACACAGTGGATCATAGTGGATTCTAGCGCCCAAATGTCAACGGTTTCCGACGCGCGCGTCGTGCGCACGCGCGAGGCTCTGCGCCGGGCGATGACGGGGCTCGCCGAGGACCTTCCGCTGGATTCGATCACCGTGCGCGCCATCGCCGCGAAGGCCGGCGTCGGCTACGCCACCTTCTTCCGGCATTACTCCGACAAGGACGCCCTGCTCGCCGACGTCACCGACAACCTGGTCCGGGATTTCCTGACCCAGGCCGCGCCCTGGCTGCAGCAGCGCGACCGCACCGGCGCGGCCAAGTTCCTCTGCGCCTTCGTGGAAAGCCACCTGGCGATCTACAAGGCCCTGATCGCTGGCGGCTCCGGCGACACGGTGCGCGCCGAGATGCTGCGCCAGACCATGGCCACCATGGCTCAGACCCGGGCGCGCAAATCGGAGGGGCCGCTGGACGACCTGGTCCTGTTCCAGACCGTCTCGGGCATCCTGAACCTGCTCGCCTGGTGGCTGCGCAACCTCGACACCGTCGACGCCGACACCATGGCCGAGATCATCGAGCGCCTGATCCTGACTCCAGTCAGCACCGTGCGCCGCCAGCCGCCGGCGGGGCTGGGGCCGCCCACCAACTAATTTTGCAGACCCCTGTCGGGGGCGGTTAGGCTGGCGCGTCCTCAGGCCGCCACAGGAACTTAGCCCCGATGCTCTATGCCCTGCTCTGCTACAATTCCGAGGAAGCCGTCTTCTCCTGGACCAAGGCGCAGGACGACGCGGTGATGGCCAAGCTGGCCGTGGTGCACGAGCGCCTCGCCGCCCAGGGCAAGATGGGCCCCTCCCTCCGGCTGATGCCGACGACGGCGGCCACCACGCTTCGCAAGAGCGATCCGCCGATGGTGATCGACGGCCCCTTCGCCGAGACCAAGGAACAGCTGCTGGGCTTCTATGTCGTCGATTTCGACAGCCTGGACGAGGCCCTCGATACCGCCCGCCAGCTCGGCGAGGCCAACCCCGGCGGCGCCTATGAGATCCGTCCGCTGCTCCTCTTCCTGCCCGGCGTGCTGCCGGAAGGAACGCGAGTCGGATGAGCGAGGACATCGCCTGGATCGACGCGGCGCTGACCTCGGCGCGGCCCCAGGCGATCGGGGCCCTGCTCCGCTACTTCCGCGACCTGGATACCGCCGAGGAGGCCTTCCAGGAGGCCTGCCTGCGGGCGCTGAAAAGCTGGCCGCAGAAAGGCCCGCCGCGCGACGCCGCGGCCTGGCTGATCATGGTCGGCCGCAACGCCGCCCTGGACGGGGTGCGCCGCAAGAGCCGCCTGACCGAGCTGCCGGATGAAGGCGCGATCTCCGACGTCGACGACGTCGAGACCCCGATGGCCGAGCGGCTGGACGGCGCCCACTACCGCGACGACATCCTGCGGCTGATGTTCATCTGCTGCCATCCAGAGCTACCGGCGACTCAGCAGATCGCGCTGGCCCTGCGCATTGTCTGCGGCCTTTCGGTCCGTCAGATCGCCCGCGTGTTCCTGGTTGGCGAGGCCGCCATGGAGCAGCGGATCACCCGCGCCAAATCCCGCATCGCCAAGGCCGAGGTCCCTTTCGAAGCGCCGGGCCCGGTGGAGCGCTCCGAGCGGCTCGCGGCGGTGGCCTACATGGTCTACCTGGTGTTTACCGAGGGCTATACGGCCGGCCACGACACCGCCGAGGCCCGCTCGCCGCTCTGTGAAGAAGCGATCCGGCTGGGCCGCCTGTTGCTGCGGATCTACGCCACCGAGCCGGAGATCATGGGCCTGGCCGCCCTGATGCTGCTGCAGCACGCCCGCGCCGCCGCCCGCTTCGACATCGAGGGCGCGGCGATCCTGCTGGAGGATCAGGACCGCACGACCTGGAACCGCGACATGATCGGCGAGGGCCTGGCCCTGGTCGACAAGGCCATGCGCCACAACCGTCCCGGAGCTTACCAGATCCAGGCCGCGATCGCGGCCCTCCACGCCCGCGCTAAACGGTTCGAAGACACCGACTGGGCGCAGATCGAGGCGCTCTACGTCGGCCTGGAGCGCCTGACGCCCTCGCCGGTGATCACGCTGAACCGCGCGGTGGCGGCCAGCAAGGTGCGCGGCCCCGCCGAGGCCCTGGCGATGATCGAGCCCCTGGCCGACGCGCTGGGCGGCTACTTCTATTTCTTCGGGGCCCGCGGCGCCTTCCTGCTGCAGCTCGGCCGCGAGGACGAGGCGCGCCAGGCCTTCGACCGCGCCATCTCGCTGGCCAACACCGCCGCCGAGGCCGCCCACATCCGCGGCCAGATCGACCGGCTGACCGCGGACGCCAAGGCCGGCGCCTAGGACCTTTCCCGGATCAGGCCGCCGCTCCCCCTCCGCTAGGGGCCCCGGAAAGCGTCCCGTAGCGCCCTGACCCTTGTGTTGAGGTCGGCGACCTCATCGACCGTCATTCCCGATTTGTCGTACAGCGCCGCGGCCAGGGTCCTGGTCTGCGCCCGAACGGCGCGGCCCTGATCGGTCAGCTGAACCCGCACCTGCCGCTCGTCCGCCGGGTTTCGCTGGCGGACGACATGCCCCGCCTGTTCAAGGCGCTTCATCAAAGGCGTGATCGTGCTGGGCTCGAGGTCCAGGCGCTGGGCGATGCCGCCGATGGTCTGGTCGTCGTCTTCCCACAGCACGCACATGACTAGGTACTGCGGATAGGTCAGGCCCAGCTTGTCCAGCCAAGGCTTGTAGACGCGGCCGACCGCCATGAAGGCGCTGTACAGCGCGAACCCCAGCTGGCGGTCCAAGGGTAAGGGAAACTCGAAATCCACGACCGCTCCCGGGTTTGCGACGACGCAAATCATTATCGCGATAAAAAACTTCTGGACAAGCGATTTTGGACGATCTAGCTTTTGATTATCGCGATAACAATTATCGCCAACTAGACAACGGGAGAACGAACATGTCGAAGAAGATCATTGCCTCTGTCGCCTCCGCCGCCGCCCTGATGGCCGGCGCCGCCAACGCTGCCCCCGCGATCAAGAACGTCGTGCTTGTGCACGGCGGGTTCGTCGACGGCGCCGGATGGCGCGGGGTCTACGACATCCTGAAGAGGGATGGCTTCAACGTCGCCATCGTGCAGAACCCGACCCTGTCGCTCGCCGGCGACGCCGCGGCGACGCGCCAGGTGATCGACGCTCAGGGCGGTCCGGTGATCCTGGTGGGCCATTCCTACGGCGGCGCTGTGATTACCGAAGCCGGCACGGACAAGAACGTGGCGGGCCTCGTCTACATCACCGCCTTCGCGCCGGATAAGGGCGAATCGGTCAACACTCTGATCGCCGACCCCGTGCCCGGCTATGCGCCGCCGCCGATCCTGCCGCCCGTCAACGGCCTGCTCGCCCTGGACCGCGCCAAGATGCCGGCCGCCTTCGCCGGCGATGTGGATCCGAAGACCGCAGCCTTCATGGCCGACTCCCAGGTTCCGTGGGGCGTCGAGGCGCTGTCCGGCGCCGTCACCGACCCGGCTTGGAAGACCAAGCCCAGCTGGTACCTGCGGGTCACTGACGACAAGATGATCCCCTACCCCGCGCAGAAGGCCATGTCCGAACGCGCCCGCGCGACGATCGCCGAGGTCCCCGGCAGCCACGCGATCTACGTCTCGAACCCGCAGGCCGTGGCGCGCCTGATCGAACAGGCGGCTCAGGGCGCGGCGAAGTAACCGAGCGCCGGCGCCTGGCGCCTTCAGATCCACCGGGCCCCGAAGATCGACTTCGGGGCCCTTTCTGTGGAGGCCGCCCTCGGGCGGACAGCCACCCCTCCGGAAACCCCGTCGGGCGGCAATCGATTGATGGCCGCACATTTGGCGAACATCGTTATCTTTTCCGCCTTAAGCTCGCTTTGGGATCACCGGCAGGACCACATGGCTCGGGCGGCCGCTGTCCACGAAGACCGTGTTCCTGGCCACCCGCCGGGTGAGGCCGGTCCCCTCCGGCGCGCCGGTGTTCGGGTTGACGTCGAAGTGCGGGAAGTTGCTCGACGAGACGTCTAGGCGGATGCGATGGCCGGCCTTGAACAGGTTGGAGGTCGGGAAGGCGGTGACCTTGATCTGGTAGCTCTCGCCCGGCTTCATCATCGCGGGCTTCTCCCAGCTGTCACGGTAGCGGCAGCGAAGGATGCCGTCGGTTACGTTGAGCGCGTAGCCCTCCGGATAGTCCTCGCTGGGCGGATAGACGTCGATCAGCTTGATCGTGAAATCGGTGTCCGGCCCATCGGAGGCGATCCAGAGATTGGCCTCGATGGCGCCGGTGACCTCGACATCCTGTTTGAGCGGCTCGGTCTGGAACACCAGCACGTCGGGCCGCGCCTCCAGCGGCAGGTACGGCTGGCGCGAGCCATAGACCGTGGGCCCCTCGCGCTGGTCGTAGCCGCCGCCGCGCATCAGGGGCTCGCCGGAGGTGATGGTCCCGCCGATGCTGGGGACCGGATGGTTGGGGTCGAAGTCGTAGCTGAGCGGCGCGCCGGTCGCCGACGGATTGGAGATCGAGAGCTGGCCATCGCCGTGTAGATTGTAGGGCGTGAGCTGCGCGTCGGGGATCGGCCAGGCGCTCTCCGTACGCCAGCGCCCGCCGTGCGTCAGCCGGCCCTCCGGCGACTTCTTGCCTGACCCGCCGCCCATCACGAAGATCCGCACCGGGGGATCGGGATCGGCCTTGCTGGAGCCCTTCAGATGGCGGTCGAACCAGGCCAGCCGCTGGGCGTCGTAGTCGCCATGGCCCAGCGCATCCAGCGTCGCGCCCGGTCCGAACTCGATGTCCCCGGAATAGGTCGTCGAGCGCGCGCCGTGGGTCCAGGGCCCCATGATCAGCCGGATCGGCCCGGTCTTCTTCCTCGACAGCGCCACGTAGTTGTCGGTCGTGGAGCGGGAATAGGCGTCGTACCAGCCACTCATGTGGATCATGGCCGCGTCGGCGTAGCGGTCGTAGGAGCCCTCGGCGTAGATGCCGACCTGCTTCCAGTAGTCGTCGAAATCGCCGTGCCGCCACTGGTCCAGCACATAGGCTTCGTAGCCGGGGATCAGCGACAGCGGCGTGTGCCCGGCCTTCCAGGGCATGGAGGCGAACCAGGCCTTCAGATCGACCTTCTTCAGCGCCGCCATCAGCCGCGGATCCTTTGCGGCCTCCGGGCTCTCCAGGCCGAGGTTGTAGGCCCAGGTCACCTGCTTCAGCTCAAACGCGCCGCCCTGGCGGATGCCGTCCTGGTAGGCGTTGGAGAAGCCGCCGCAGTCGAGGACCATGGCCTTCAGGCCGGGCGGGTTCAGGCAGGCCAGCGCGCCTTGGGTGTGGGCGGCGTAGGAGAGGCCCATGGTGCCGATCCGTCCGTCGCTCCACGGCTGGGCGGTCAGCCAGCGGCAGGTGTCGAAGCCGTCGGCGCCCTCGCTCAGGTATTTGACGAACTCGCCCTCGGAATCGTAGCGGCCGCGGCAGTCCTGGAAGACCACGACATAGCCCTGGCGGACGTAGGTGGCGGCCACCTCGGCGCGGGTCTTCGGCGTCTTCGGATTGGCCTGGGTGATGTCGCGGAAGCTGGTGACGTTGCGGCCATAGGGCGTGCGCTCCATGATCGCCGGGAAGCGGCCGGGCGCAGGTTTACCGCCGCGCGCCGGGCGGTAGACGTCGGTGGCCAGCTTCACGCCGTCGCGCATCGAGACGCGGATATTGCTCTCCAGCAGGACCTCATAGGGCGCATCAGGCGCCGCGGCGGCGCGGCCGGCGCCGGCCAGGGTGACAGCGGCGATCAGGCGGGAGAGACCGCGGCGGGTCAGGGAGGCGTCGTGATTCATGCGAAAAAGCTCGCACGCCCGGTCGGGGCCGCCTAGCGGTTAGAGCCGCTCGGTCGCGTTCCAGGCGGCGGTGACCAGCTCGTCGAGGACGGCCGCGTCCACATCGGCCAGCTTGTTGATGTAGAGGCAGCCCTTGCCGGTGGAATGCTTCCCCAGCCGCGCCAGGCGTTCGTCCCAGCCCTCGGCGTGCTTGATGTAGAGCACCAGTGAGGCCTTTCGGGGCGAGAAGCCTATGGCCATGAAGCGGCCCGTCTTGCCGCCGGCCAGCGCGTATTCCCGCTCGCCGAAGCCGACGATGGTCGGGCCCCACATCCTCGGCTCCAGCCCGCTGACCTTGCGCATCAGGGCGCAGACCACGGCGCCGTCGGCGGGTTTGGGCGAGCCCGCGATGAACCCGTCGACGTCGACATCGGTCGCCTTGGTTTTCGGCTCGTAGCCCATGAGGGCTGAGATTATTTCCCGTCCACCGAGAAGGCCAGTAGGACGTTGTCGGGGCCGCTGGTGCTCGAGTAGCTGTTGAACCCGGCCATCAGGAAGGCCATGGGCCCGGCGAAGGCGATCCCCGTGGCGTCGAGATTGCCGCCGCGCTGGTTCTTCACGCCATTGACGGTCTCGTAGTGCGTGCCGGCCGTGTCGTAGTCCCAGATGAGCTTTCCGGTCTTGGCCTCGAAGGCGCGGACATGCCCGTCCTGGTTGACGCCGAACACCACGCCGTTGGCGACGCTCGGCGGCCCGGAATAGCCGTTGCCGCAGCGGCCCTCGAAGCTGCACTTGGCCGGCTCCGGCGCGCGGTGGCGCCAGATCAGGGCCCCGTCTGTCAGCCGCAGGGCCGAGAGGGTCGGCATCCCCCGGTCGGCGACGCCCACATAGAGGTTGGCGTTGTCCGCCGCCATGCCCCATTCGACGCCGCCGAGCGCGCTGCCCTTGCCGATGCGGGTCTGCCAGATGAAGGATCCATCGTCCGGGTTCAGGCCATAGACGCCGCCCGACTTCTGGCCGGCCAGCAGGATGTCCTTCCCACCGGCCAGGTGTTTGAGGATCGGCGAGGAGCCGAAGTCGAAGTCCGGCCCGGCGGGCGTCGGACAGTTGACGCCGGGCTTCTGGGGCGGGCAGCCGACCAGGAAGTGATCCAGCGCGGTCATCTGGTGCGCCCACTTGATCTTGCCGCTCTTCAGATCCATCGCCTCGACCGCGTCGGTGTAGCCCTCCTCCACGTCGGTGTAGCTGTCGCCAGTGGCGACGTAGAGCACGCCGCGCTTGGGATCGATGGTCGGCGACGACCAGATCGCCCCGCCCGCCGGCCCATACATCTGGGTGCCCGCGGCGTTCTTCTTGAACGGCGCCGGCGCGGTCGGGATCGCGTAGGACTTCCACTTGATCTTGCCGGTGGCGGTGTCGACGGCGGCGACCGCGCCGCGCTGCTTGCAGCACTCATAGGCCGCCAGGCTCGCCACGGACTCCTCGAACGACGACAGCGGCACGTAAAGCGTGTCGCCCCACAGCGTCGCCGCGCCGGTCAGGATGCCGCGCGGGCCAGGATCGATGTTAACGGTCCAGAGCTCCTTGCCGGTGTTGGCGTCGACCGCGACCTCGTTGCGGCCCATGTCGCCGAAATAGGCCGCCCAGCCGGACGCGGCCTTGGGATTCTTGCCGACCGATACGGTCACGCGGACAGGGCCTCTGGCCCTGTAGCCCCACGCCACGCAGCCCGTGGCCTTGTCCAGCGCATAGACCTGGCCGGACGATGAGGTGACGAAGACGCGGTTGCCCACCACGGTCGGCTCGCCGTAGCGACCGCCCTGGTAGGCGAAAGCCCATTTCACCTTCAGCTTCGCGGCATTGCTGGTGTTGATGGTGGTCGAGGCCGCCGCGCGCGAGTTCTGCTTGTCGGGGCTCCAGCCGTTCCAGGCCGGACCCGCCGGGTTGAACTTCGCGCCCGCCGGGCAGGCGTTCCGGGCCTCGCCGGTCAGGTCGAACCTGGCGTCCGGCTCCTGGCCGGTGACGAAGGCCGCGATCGCGCCAATATCCTCGTCGGAGAGGCCGGCCGCCATGGGCTGCATTTTTCCGGTCTTCAGCGCGTCGCTGATGACGTTCGGGAACTGGGCGGCGAGTTCAGTGCGGGAAGGCGCATGCTCGACCGGCGGCATGTGGCAGCCCTTGCACCGGGCGTTGAACAGCTCCTCACCGCGCGCCTGCAGCTTCACCAGGGCCGCAGCCTGGGCCGCCCGGGCGGCGAGCGCATTGGCCTGAGGCGAACCCGCCGCGGGCGCCTGTCCGGCGGCCGGACCGGCCAAGGCCGCGATCGCCATAGTCGCCGCCGCAACGGCTGCGCCCCAATGTACCTTCATATCCGCCCCCAGCATTTCCTTTGAGGCGCCGACTGACGCGGCGCTCTTCGCCGTCACCATAGCGCAGATTAAATTTCAGTCAGATTTCGCGGTTCGGGCCGGTTGCCGACCGGCGTTCCCCGAGAGGGCGCATTGCGGCGCGGTCACGCAGTTGCAGCGCCGGAAGGTTCGGACGCAGGGCGGAAAGACGCTTGTCACGGGGAGGCCTTAGTGGGAGGCGACTTAGCTTGGCAAACGCCCCCCATTCAGCAATGAGCGGGGGAACAGTGTTTGCTGCGCGATCGTTATTGTGAAGCTTGCGCCGTAGAGCGCGCCGGTCCGCAGGTGACCCCGGAGGAATGATGGATAATCAAGCGCGCGCCGCCTTCTGGAGCAAAGAGCATCCGCTCCGGCGCACCCTGGTCATCCTGCTGGTCCTGGCCGCGCTCGGCGGCCTGATCTGGTTCGCCGTCTCCCTGGCGCACGGCAGCAAGGCCGCTGGCCCCGGGGGCCCGGGCGGCCCCGGCGGCTTCGGCGGCGGACGCGGGCGCAGGCCGTCGACGACCGTCGGCGTGGCGACCGCGACGACTTCGGACATCCCGATCACCCTCGACGGCCTGGGCACGGTGACGCCCGCCGCGACCGTGACCGTGACGCCGCAGGTTTCCGGCGTGATCACCAAGATCCTCTTCAAGGAGGGCCAGCTGGTGAAGAAGGGCCAGGCGATCGCCGAGATTGACCCGCGCCCGCTGCAGATGGCGCTCCTGCAGGCGCAGGGCAACGAGACCCGCGACGAGGCCCAATTGGCCAACGCCAAGATCCTGCTGGCCCGCGACCAGACCCTGCTGACCCAGGACTCCATCGCCCGCCAGGACGTCGACACCCAGGCCGCGCTGGTGAAACAGCTCGAAGGCACGGTCATGACCGACAAGGCCGCTGTCGGCTCGGCGAAGCTCAACCTCGGCTATTCGAAGGTCATCTCGCCGGTAGGCGGCCGCATCGGCCTGCGCGCCGTCGACCTGGGCAACTTCATCCAGGCCGGCAGCACCACGGGTCTGGCGGTGGTCACCGAGGTCACGCCGATCGACGTGGAGTTCACGGTCGCGCAGGACGCGGTCCCCAACCTGCAGGCCCAGGCGGCGCACAACAAGCTGCCGGTGACGGCTTATGACCGCACCAAGACCGTGGTGTTGGACCAGGGCCTGTTCTCGACCCTCGACAACGTCGTCGACCCGACCACCGGAACGGTGAAGGCCAAGGCGCGCTTCCCGAACGCCAACGGGGTCCTGTTCCCCAGCCAGTTCGTCAATGTCCGCATCGCGCTGCAGACCCTGCGCAATGTGGTGGTCGTGCCGGTGACGGCCGTGCGTACCGGCCCGCAGGGCGACTTCGTCTGGATTCTGAAGCCCGACAAGACGGTGACCAAGCGCAATGTGACCCGCGGCCCGGCGACGCCGCTGGTGACCAGCATCACCCAGGGCCTGAACCCCGGCGAGAAGGTGATCACCGAAGGCGGCGACCGCCTGACCGAAGGCGGCAAGGTCACCCTGCCCACCGACAAGAATCCGATGCTGATCTGCGCGCCCGACCTGAAGAAGCTGTGCGACGGCAAGCAGCCGGGCCGCGAGCAGTTCATGTGCCTGCGTGAGAACGCGGCCAAGACCAGCCCGGCCTGTAAATCGGCCATGGCCGAGGCGGCGGCGGCCCGCGCCGGCGGTGGGTCCGGCGGCGGTGGCGGCGGAAGCGGAAGCGCCGGCGGCTACGGCGGCGGCTCTGGCGGCGGCGGCTTCGGCGGCAATTTCCCGCCCGAGGTGCAGGCGGCGCGCGATGCGCGGGACAAGGCCTGCGCCGCCGACAGCAAGAAGCTGTGCCCAGGCCAGGAAGGCCGCGAGGCCGCCATGTGTCTGCGCGAGAATGTCGCCAAGGCCAGCAAGGCCTGCCAGGACGCCTCGGCCAAGGTTCGCAGCGTCATGGGCGCCATGGGCGGCGGCCAGGGCGGTGGTGGCGGCGGTAATGGTGGCGCACCCGGTGGCGCTGGCGGCTATGGCGGCGGGGCGCCTGCCGGTGGCGGCGCTCCGGCCGGCGCGGGCGCGCCCAGCGGCCCCGGTGGCGGCACGCCTGCCGGCGCGGGCGGCGGCGGCTTCACCATGACGCCGGAGATGCAGGCGGCCCGCGAGGCCATGCACAAGGCCTGCGATCCCGAGATGAAGAAGCTGTGCCCGGGGCAGGAAGGCCGCGAAGCCTTCATGTGCCTGCGCGAGAATGCGACCAAGGCCAATGCGGCCTGCCAGGCGGCGATGGCGAAGATGCCCCATCGTGCGCCGGGCGGCGGCGGTGGCGGCGGTCAGTGATCGTAGAGTTTAGAGACCGGTCCTCAAACGGATGAACCCGTCACGCCCCTTTATCCTGCGACCTGTCGCGACCGCGCTCCTGATGGTGGCGATCGTGCTGGCGGGGCTTGTGGGCTTCAAGCTCCTGCCGCTGTCGGCCCTGCCGGAGGTCGACTATCCGACCATCCAGGTCACCACCCTTTATCCGGGCGGCAGCCCGGAGGTGATGGCCCAGACGGTGACCGCCCCGTTGGAGCGCAACTTCGGCCAGATGTCCGGCCTGGAGCGGATGACCTCCGTCTCGTCCGCCGGCGCCTCGGTGATCACCCTGCAGTTCAATCTGAAGCTCAGCCTCGACGTCGCTGAGCAGGAGGTGCAGGCGGCGATCAATCAGTCGAACACCCTGCTGCCCGCCGACCTGCCGGCGCCGCCGATCTACGCCAAGGTGAACCCGGCCGACGCGCCGGTCCTGACGCTGGCGGCGACCTCCGACACCATGCCGCTGACCGATGTCCAGAACGTCGTCTACACGCGCCTTGCCCAGAAGATCAGCCAGGTCTCCGGCGTTGGCCTGGTGACGCTCTCCGGCGGCCAACGGCCGGCGGTCCGTATCCAGATCAACACCGACACCCTGGCCGCCTACGGCCTGACCCTGACCACGGTGCGCAGCGCCATCAGCGCGGCCAACGCCAATGCGCCGAAGGGTAGCTTCGAGGGCCCGACCCGCAGCTACACCATCAACGCCGACGACCAGTTGGCGACGGTGGACGACTACAAGAACCTGATCATCGCCACCCGCAACGGCGCCTCGGTGCGGATGTCCGACGTGGCCAATGTCGTGCAGGGGCCGGAGAACATCCAGCTCGGCGCCTGGTCAGGCAAGACGCCCGCGATCGTCATCAACGTCCAGCGCCAGCCCGGCGCCAACGTCATCAAGACTGTCGACGCCATCAAGGCCCAACTGCCGGACCTGACCGCCTCGCTGCCGCCGGGGATCAAGGTGGCGGTGCTGTCCGACCGCACCACCGGCATCCGGGCCTCGGTCCATGACGTCGAGATGGAGCTGCTGCTGGCGGTCGTGCTGGTGGTGCTGGTGATCTTCTTCTTCCTGCACTCCATCCGCGCCACGATCATCGCGGGTCTCGCGGTGCCGATCTCGCTGATCGGCACCTGTGGGGTCACCTATCTGCTGGGCTTCAGCCTCAACAACCTCAGCCTGATGGCGCTGACCATCGCCACGGGCTTCGTCGTCGACGACGCCATCGTGATGCTGGAGAACATCTCCCGCCACGTGGAGGACGGTGAGCCGCCCTTCGAAGCCGCGCTGAACGGCGCCAAGCAGATCGGCTTCACGATCATATCGATGACCGTCTCGCTGCTGGCGGTGCTGATCCCGCTCCTGTTCATGGGCGACGTGGTCGGCCGCCTGTTCCGCGAGTTCGCCGTCACGCTGGCGATCACCATCCTGATCTCGGCGGTGGTCTCGCTGACCCTGACCCCGATGATGGCCGCGCGCTGGATGACGGCCGACGAGCACCACGCCAAGCCGGGCACGTTCGGCGCGAAGACCCAGGCCTGGTTCGACAAGGTCATCGAGCGCTACGACCACGCGCTGCTCTGGGTTCTGGACCGCCAGAAGGCGACCCTGATCGTCGCCGTCGCCACCTTCCTGATCACTGTCCTGCTCTATGTCGTGATCTCCAAGGGCCTGTTCCCCGTGCAGGACACCGCCCAGCTGCAGGCCCGCATCCGGGCGTCGGATACGGTGTCCTACCAGAAGATGGCGCAGCTGCAGGGCGAGGTGACCAACCTGGTGCTGCAGGATCCGGCGGTCGAGAACGTCTCGTCCTTCGTGGGGGTCGACGGCTCGACGAACGCCACGCTGAACAGCGGCGAGCTGCTGATCAATCTGAAGGAGAAGCACGGATCGCAGACCGAGGTCATGCGGCGCCTGCGCGAAGCCGTGGCCAAGGTGGCCGGCGTACAGCTCTACATGCAGCCGACCCAGGACCTGACGGTGGACGCCGAGTCCGGGCCGACGCAGTACCGGGTCTCGGTCGAGGGCTCCAACACCCAGCAGGTCAACGATTGGGCCGTGAAGCTGACCGAGGCCCTCGGACAGGAAAAGAAGCTTCAGAACGTCACCACCGACGCCGCCGATCTGGGCCTCTCGGCCTTCGTCAACATCGACCGCGACACCGCCGCGCGTCTGGGCATCACCCCGGCGGCGGTGGACGATTCCCTCTATTCGGCCTTCGGCCAGCGGATCGTCTCGAACATCTTCACCGAGACCAACCAGTACCGGGTGATCCTCGAAGCCCGTCCGGGCGACGCGACGCCTCAGGGTCTGGCCGGCGTGCAGCTGCAGTCCACCGGCGGCTCGACCCCGCTCGGCGCGATCGCCAGCATCAAGCAGACCACGGCGCCGCTGCAGGTCCGCCACGTCGCCCAGTTCCCGGCCGCGACCGTCGGCTTCGACACCGGCAGCGGCACCTCGCTCGGCGGCGCTGTGGCTGACATCCGCAAGGTCGCCGACAAGATCGGCAAGCCCGCGGGCGTCACGCTCACCTTCCTGGGCGCGGCCGGGGCCTACGAGAACTCCCTGAACAACGAGCTTTGGCTGATCCTGGCGGCGGTGGTCTGCGTCTATATCGTGCTGGGCGTGCTCTATGAGAGCTACATCCACCCGCTGACCATCCTGTCGACCCTGCCCTCGGCCGGGGTGGGCGCCTTGCTGGCGCTGATGTTCACCGGCAACGACCTGGGCGTCATCGGGATCATCGGCATCATCCTGCTGATCGGCATCGTGAAGAAGAACGCGATCATGATGATCGACTTCGCGCTGGTCGCCGAACGGACCGAAGGCCAGCATCCGCGCGACGCGATCTACCAGGCCTGCCTGCTGCGCTTCCGGCCGATCCTGATGACGACCATGGCGGCGCTCCTCGGTGCCCTGCCGCTGATGCTGGGCAGCGGCACCGGATCGGAACTGCGCCAGCCGCTCGGCATCGCGATCGTGGGCGGCCTGATCGTGAGTCAGGTGCTGACGCTGTTCACCACCCCGGTGATCTATCTGGCGTTCGACCGGATCGCGGTCTGGGCCTCCCGCCGCGGCCGGGGCCGCCGCGTGGCACGGCCGTCGTAAGGGTGCGCGCGTGAACATCTCCGCCCCGGTCATCGGCCGGCCG
>NZ_DATAPY010000135.1:0-37653 GCF_036264965.1 Phenylobacterium sp. | reverse complement strand
TGCCGTCGGTCAGGAAGTCGTCATCGACCAGGTCGATGTCGAAGGTCACGTGCTGCATCTTTCCGCGGATGTCGGTGAAGCGCACGTCGACGTATTTGACGTCCTTCTCCTTGATCTGGGCCAGGATGTCTTTGGCGGTCGCTGCCATGGTGCTTATCCCCTTGAAGTGGTCTTAAGTGACTGTGGACTAAACGGCGTCGGCTCCGGTCTCTCCGGTCCGGATGCGCATGACGTCGAGAATTTCGGAAACGAAGATCTTTCCGTCGCCTATACGGCCGGTGCGGGCCGAGGTGGAGATGGCTTCGAGGGCGCGGGCCAGCTGGTCGTCGCCGATCACCACCTCGATCTTGATCTTGGGCAGGAAGTCCACGACGTACTCCGCGCCGCGATAAAGCTCGGTCTGCCCCTTCTGGCGCCCATAGCCCTTGGCCTCGATCACCGTCATGCCCTGGACGCCCATTTCCTGCAGGGCCTCCTTCACCTCATCGAGCTTGAACGGTTTGATGATGGCTTCGATCTTTTTCATAGGTCCTCAGAACAGCCGCCCCCGACTGTCGAGGCGACCCAGCATGCCGGGGCGGGCCCTCACAAGCGCGCTCACCGACGGGGCAGGGCCGGACGGGCGCCAAAGCAGCCGGCGCCCGAAACGCAGGCGCCACGAGATCAAAAATCAGTCAATGCCGAAATGCCTTCAAGAGCGGGGTTTGGGCGCCTAGGATCGCGCGGCGCAACGCTCGGAGGGCACGGCAAGCATGGACGGCAGGACCCCAGTTTTGATCGGAGCGGGCCAATTCACCTATCGGGGTGATCCGGCTGCATCTCCATCACCGGTCGCCCTGCTGAAGATTGCGGCGGAACGCGCGGCGGCGGACGCCGGCATCGGCGCGGCCGGCCTGGCGGCGATCGACGCCCTGGCCGTGGCGGGATTCACCATCGACGCGCCGGGATCGAACCGCGGCATGATCCCGCATTCGACCAATCCGCCGGCCAGCCTGGCGCGGGAGATCGGCGCTGCGCCTAACTGGGCCGTCTATTCGCACATGGGCGGCAACACGCCCCAGCAGCTGGTCAATGTCATCGCCGAGAAGATCGCCGGCGGCGAGACCGACCTGGCGCTGGCCGTCGGCTGCGAATTCCTCGGCTCGGCCATGAAGCGGCTGACCAAGGGCTTGGGCTTCGACGACTGGCAGGAAGACGCCGATCTGCCTGCGCCCGAGCGGATCGGCGACCCCCGGAACGGCGTGAGCCCCTACGAAGCGCGCCACGGGCTGGGCCGGCCGATCAACTGCTATCCCCTGTTCGAGAACGCGCTCAGGGCCCGCGACGGCCGCTCGGTGGCCGACCATCAGGCGCGGCTGGGCCGCCTGTTCGCGCCCTTCACCAAGGTCGCGGCGCACAATCCGGAGGCCTGGTTCCCTATCGAGCGGACGGCCGAGGAACTGGTCACGGTCTCCGAAAAGAACCGGATGATCGGCTTTCCCTATCCGAAGCTGCTCAACGCGATCATGGAAGTCGATCAGTCCGCCGGGGTGATCCTGGCCAGCGAGGCCAAGGCGCGCGAACTGGGCGTGCCGGAGGACAAGTGGGTCTACCTGCACGGCTGCGCAGACGCTGCCGACCTCTGGCATCCGCTGGACCGGCAGGACTTCCATTCCAGCCCCGCCATGCGGCTGACCGGCCAACGGGCGCTGGAGATGGCCGGGGTGGGCTTGAGCGACATCAAGTTCATCGACCTCTACTCCTGCTTTCCTGTCGCCGTGGAGATCGGGGCCGAGGAACTGGGCTTGGCGCTGGACGATCCGCGCGGGCTGACGGTCACCGGCGGGTTGCCCTACGCCGGCGGCCCGGGGAACAACTACGCCATGCATTCGATCGCTGTGATGACGGGCAAGCTTCGGGCGAATCGCGAGGCCTATGGGCTAGTCACCGCCAACGGCTGGTACCTCACCAAACAGTCGACGGGGGCCTATTCGGCGCGGCGGCCGGAGCGGCCGTTCGAGCGGCAGGATCCCAAGGTGCTGCAGGCGGAGATCGACGCCTTGCCGCACCCGGCCGTCACAGAGGCGCCGCAGGGTGCGGCCACCATCGAGACCTACACCGTCGTCCACCGCCGCGAGGGGCCGTTCATGGGGATCGTCGTCGGCCGCGATACGGACGGCCGCCGCTTCGCCGCCCATACGCCGAACGATCCTGAGACCTTGGCCGGCCTGGAGCGGGGCGAGCAGGTCGGGCGTTCGGGCCGGGTGGCCCCAGGCGCCGACGGCCAACCCAATATCTTCACGCCAGACTGACGCCATGGCTCATCTCAAACGCCTCTACGTGATCCGTCACGGCAAACCCTCCGCCACCTGGGGCGGGGACGACGACGATCCAGGGCTGGACGAGACCGGCCAGGCCCAGGCCCGCGCGGCGCGCGACTGGCTGATGGCCCTGCCGCCGGACGAGCGGCCGACCAAAGTGGTGAGCTCTCCATTGCGCCGCTGCCGCGAGACGGCCGTGCCGACCGCCGAGGCGCTGGGCGTGGAGATCGAGGTCGATGTCCGGGTGGGCGAGATCCCGACGCCGGCGGCGCTGTCGGCGGAGGAACGCGGGCCATGGCTGCGCAAATCCTTTGCCGGAACCTGGGCCGAAATCGAGGGCGATCTCGATTACGACGCCTGGCGTCGCGAGATCACCGCCTCCCTGGCGGCGCGGGGCCACACGGCGGTCTTCTCGCACTATGTGGCGACCAATGCGGTGGTGTCGGAGCTGCTGGGCGTGCCACAGGTGCTGGCCTTCCGCCCGGATCACGCCTCGATCACCATATTGGAGACGGACGGAACCACGCTCCGCCTGGTGGAAAAGGGTCGAGAAGCCACCACCAGCGTACTTTAGGATGAGGCGATAAGCAGTTGACCATGCGTCAGATCCTGACCGTCTCCGAGATGGCGCGCGCCGACGCGGCGGCCATCGCGGCCGGGACCCCGGGCCTCACCTTGATGGAGCGCGCCGGAACGGCGGTGGCTGACGCGGTCTGCGCGCGGTTCGGCAAACAGACGACGACGGTGCTCTGCGGGCCGGGCAACAACGGCGGCGACGGCTATGTGGCCGCGCGCCTGCTCAAGGATCGCGGCTGGCCGGTGGAGGTGCGCAGCTTTGGCGAACCCGCCACTCAGGACGCCCAGGCCGCGAGCGCGCGCTGGGATGGGGTGACGAAGGCCCTGAACGGCGCCCTGGAGCCCGGGGTGTGGATCGACGCCCTGTTCGGCGCCGGCCTCTCGCGACCGCTCGACGGCCCGGCCGCGGCTGCGGCCCAGGCCATGGCGGAGACTCCGGAGCGCGTGGTGGCGGTGGATGTCCCAAGCGGCGTGCCAGGCGACACCGGCAAGCCGATCGGGCCGGCGGCGCGCGCGGCGATCACCGTGACCTTCCACGCCAAGAAGCCGGCGCACCTGCTCGAGCCGGGCCACGAGCGCTGCGGTGAGGTGATCGTGGCCGATATCGGCCTGGGCGCGACGGAGAGCAGGACGGTCGAGAACGGGCCGGAGCTATGGCTGCCGCGCCTGCCGTGGCCGACGGCCGCGTCGCACAAACACGCCCGCGGGCGGCTGGTGGTAGTTAGCGGCGAGGCCTGGCAGACGGGCGCGGCGCGGCTGGCGGCGCGGGCGGGCCTGCGGATCGGGGCTGGGCTGGTGACGGTGCTGTCGCCGCCGGAAGCCCTGCCGATCAACGCCGCGCACCTGGAAGCGGTGATGCTGAAGCCCTTCGAGACCGATCTGGAGCTGGAACAGGCGGCCAAGGACGTCGACGCCGCGGTGATCGGGCCGGCGGCCGGGGTGGGCGAGCCGACTCTGCTGAACGTGCTGGCGCTGGCGCGCACCGGCGCGGCCCTGATCCTCGACGCGGACGCCATCACCGTCTTCCGTGAAGACCCCGAGGAGCTGTTCTCGCTGCTGGACCGAGACGATGTGCTCACGCCGCATCCCGGCGAGTTCGAGCGGCTGTTCCCGGGCCTGCTGGCCGCCTCGCCGGAGCGCATCACCGCCGCGCGCACCGCCGCGGAGCGGGCCGGAGCCGTGGTGCTGCTGAAAGGGTCGGACACGGTGATCGCCGCGCCTGACGGCCGCTGCGCCGTGAACGGCAACGGCTCGCCATGGCTCGCCACCGCGGGCTCCGGCGATGTGTTGGCCGGCTTCATCGGCGGGCTGGTGGCGCAGGGGATGGAAAGTTTCGAAGCCGCCTGCGCGGGCGCCTGGATCCATTCCGAGGCTGCGGAGCTGCATGGGCCGGGGCTTATCGCCGAAGACCTGCCGGGCCTGGCGCCGGCGGTGCTGCGCCGGCTGTTCGACGAGCGATAGCAGAAGGGCGGCGGATCGCTCCGCCGCCCCTCTGTCCCGTCTGGTCCCAGACCCTAGAAGTCGGCGGTGAGGCCGACGAACACGAAGCGGCCAAGCGCGTCGTAGACCTGCGGGAAGGTGTTCCCGTTGCCGGTGGTGCCGGGCAGGTTCGAACCGACCAGCGGCGGATCCTTGTCGAACACGTTGTTCACGCCGACCCGGAAGTTCAGGTTGTTGTGGACCGTGAAGTTCGCCGTCAGGTCGATGTAGTTCTGAGCCGAGAGGTTCTTTTCGACCGGGAACTGCAGCGCGGCGTTGTTGAGCTGCGGGTTCGCGTCGTAGGCGTCGAGGCTCACCTTGCCGAAGTAGCGCCATTGGGCCCGCAAGCTCAGCGACTTGAACCAGTCGCCGTAGGCGTACGGCGTGTTCCAGGTCAGCGAGGCCTTGTGCCGCCACCGCGGCGACGGCGCTCCGTTCACCGCCGGGTTGCCGCTGCAGATCGTGCCATAGAGGCCGGCGCAGTCGTAGGACGGGCCGCCCGGCAGCGGCTGGGTGATCAGGGTGTCCAGCCAGGTGCCGACCAGGTTGACCGCGACCGAGCCGTTGTCGCCCAGGCCGATCTTGTCGAGCCCGGTGCGGTAATTGACGTTCAGGTCGACGCCCGTGGTCTTCAGCGAGCCGGTGTTCAGGGTGGTGTCCTGAACGAAGCCGTTATTGGTCAGGAACAGCGAGCCGTTCGCATCGCGGTGGACGAGGTTGCAGAAGGTCGGGCTTCCCGTGGCCAGGCACTGGTTCAATTCGAGGTTGGCGCCGATCCGCGAGATGAACTGGTCGATCTTGATGTCGAAGTAGTCGACCGAGACGTCGAGCCCGGGCACGAAGGCCGGACGCCACACCACACCGGCGGTGTAGGTGTCGCTGATTTCCGGCTTCAGGTTCGGGTTGCCGCCGATCTGACCGTTGTACTGGTTGGCCGGGTTAGCCTCGATCGCCAGGACCTGCGCGGTGGTCAGGTGGAAGAGGTTGGCGCAGTTGGCGATCTTGGCGGCGTTGGCCGCCGCGTTGGCCGCCAGGCCCGCGCAGGGGTCCTGGGTGCCGTCGAGGACGACGTTCTGCGGCGCGAACAGCTCCTGCACGTTCGGGGCGCGGACGGCGCGGTTGTAGCCGGCGCGGAAGCGCAGGCCGTCGATCACTTCCCACTCGCCAGCCACCTTGTAGGTGTTGGTGTCGCCGATGGAGGAGTAGTCCGAGAAGCGGTAGCCGAGCTCCAGGGACACGTCCTTGGCGAAGGGCATGTCGCTGATCAGCGGCACGCGGGCTTCGCCGAACAGCTCGTACACGTCGAAGCCGCCGTTCACAGGCGGGTTGGCGCCGCCGTTGCCGTTCACCAGGCCGTTGTTGGCCAGGAAGTCGGCGACGGTGTCCAGGTGCTCGCGGCGGTACTCGGCGCCGAACGCCACGCCCACGCCGTCATTGGCCCAGGCGCTCTTGATCCCGTAGTCGCCGAGCTTGCCGGTGAAGGCCAGGCTGACCACCCGCTCGGTGATGTTGCCGCTGTTGAAGCTGTTGATCGACAGGAAGTTGATCGCCGCCGGCGAGATCAGCGCTGAGGAGAAGATATTGATCGGCACGCAGCCCGGGTCGGGGTTGCCGGTCGGATTGCAGATCGGGGCCCCGGTCGGGCCGGTCACCGCGTTCAGCGACTGGTTGATGCGGGTGGTGTCGAAGTTGCCGCTTTGGCGGTTCTGAACCTCGACGGAGCCATATTGCATGTAGCCGTCGTAGTTCCAGTTCTTGCCCAGATCGCCCTTCATGCCGAGCACGATCCGGTAGTCGGTGTGCCGGAACTGGGTCAGTCGGCCGGTCTGTTCGCTGGGCAGCAGACGGCGCGAGACGGTGCCGGTGAAGATGCCGGCCGGGTTGGTGGCGCAGGTGCCGCCGCCGGTGGCCGCGGTCGGGACCAGCAGGCCCTTTTCCTGAGCGGTCAGGAACGGGTTGGCGCAGTTGACGCTGAAGGTCGAGGCGAAGATGCCGCCCGAGGCGATCTGCGCGGTCGACAGGTCGTCCATGAACATCGCGTCCATGTAGGCCGTGGCCCAGGGCGCGACCTCATAGTGGGCGAAGGCCCCCAGGTTGTAGCGCTCGTCGGGACGCACAAAGAAGTTGGCCGGGCCGAAATTGAACACGTCCGTCGCCACGCGGGGGCGGAAGGTGTTGAAGGTGGTCGGATCGACCAGGAAGCTGCCGACGCGGGCCGGATAGGCCGTGCCCGAACCCGAGCAGCCGAAGCCGGCCGCCGTGGTGGCCAGGGTGCAGGCGCTGAAGTCGCGGTCGCCTTCCAGGATGGCGTTGTTCTGGCGGTAGGTGGCGTAGGCGGTGACATTACCTTTGCCGTCCGGCGCGTTGACGCCGATGACGAAGCTGACCTCTGAGCCTTCGCCTTCCCAGAGATTGCCGGGGATGGCGAATTGCGAGGGGATGATGGCGGTGGCGGCCGCGGTCTTGAGAGCCGTCTGGCCGGTCGAGTTATTGTTGTCGTGCTGGTAGCCCGAGTACTGGGCGTCGAGGCGGACGCCCTCGAAGTTCTTCATCATCACGAAGTTGACGACGCCGGCCACGGCGTCGGCGCCGTAGGTCGCAGACGCGCCGCCGGTCAGCACGTCCACCCGCTCCACCAGGGCCGAGGGGACGAAGTTCAGGTCGGCGGCCACGGTGAGGCTGTTGGTCGGGTCGCCGGGCATCAGGCGGCGGTTGTCGATCAGCACCAGGGTGCGGTTGGGGCCCAGGCCGCGCAGGTTGACGGTGGCCGCGCCGGTGGCGCCGTTGGTGATCGAGGAACCCTGGCCCGCGAACACCTGCGGCAGCGAGTTGGTGATGTCTTCGATCCGGGTGACGCCCTGCGCCTTGATGTCGGCGTTGCCGATCGTAGTCACCGGCGCGATGGAGGTCAGGTTCGGTGACGGGATCCGCGTCCCGGTCACGACGATTTCAGAGACCTCGCCGCTGTTGGCGTCGGCCGCCGCAGCGGCGGAAGCCTGGGGCGCGGAAAGACCCAGCAAGGCCACGCCACAGATCATCGAGGAGGCCAACAAGCGCTCCCGGGTGTTTTGGATTTTCAAGGTCAACTCCTCCAGCGGCCGCACTCGCGAGGAGCCGGCCAGCCCCCAGACAAAATCGAGTCCCGAGGAATCCTTCCGGAGGCCTCGGTTGGGTTGGAGTTACTTAGTGCTACAGGAAATCGTCAACGCGCATGTCGATGTAACATTGGTAATGTGGCCCACGTGTCTCGAATTGGACACAAATACTGAAGTAATCAAGGTAGCTTATACTGTAGTCGAACGTGCATGGATAAGGCCATGACGCCCTACAGGGGGATGGCCGTGGTGAATTTCACGCGCTTCTTGACGAAGCTGGCCTCGTAACGCCGCACGGCTGGATGGCCGGCGATATTGGCGTCAGTGAAGGCGTTGAACTCCTCCATGCCGCGGAAGATGGCGATGCAGGAGATGTCGTAGGCGCCTGAGATCTCCATGCAGACCTGCACCTGCGGCGAGCGGCAGAGGTGCGAGCGGAACTCGCTGACCGCGGCCGGCGAGTGGCGCTCCAGCTGGACCATCACCAGGACGGAGATGCGTTCGCCGACCTGCGCCGGCTCGATGATGGAGACATCGGCGGCGATCACGCCCTCGTCGCGGTACTGGCGGATGCGGCGTAGGATCGCCGAGGGCGACAGCGGCACCCGGTCGGCCAGGACCTGGGCAGTCGCCTGGTTGTTCTCCTGTAGCGCGGCCAGGATCTGAACGTCCAGACGGTCAAGCGGATAGGCCATAGCGGTTCGCGCGTCCCCAGGAGGGGGGAACCAACCACAGGAATCGGCGTCGCGACAGTTAACTTGCGTTCATCTGACGTAACATCGTGACGTCCGAGTATTCGTTCTCGGGTTTGTCGCAACTATGCATAGAACTTTCTAGGCCAAAACCGAAAATCCTCTGTTCAACCTTCCCGAGCTTTGGCTTCGTAGTCGATGGTCACCGCGCGGCGGATCATTTCGTCGAGCTTGTCGCGCAACGATCGGCCCTGATCGCTGAGGTGCACGACGTGGCTGCGGCCGTCGGCGGGATTGAGGAAGGCGTCCACCAGGCCAAGCGCCGGCGGCTGGGCCCAGTCGGATCCCGCCCGGCCTAGCGAGCGCAGGCTGCGCGAGGCTGTCGACTGCGTAAGGCCGGCCACATAGGCCAGTTCCTGCACGCTCAGGCCCTCGTTCTCGCAGACGTAGAGAAAGGCCACGATCTCATTGACGCTGATGCGGGCATCGAGCGCCTTCAAGGCGAGAACCGCCTCAAGCAGGGAGTCCCTGGGGCGCAACCGAGAGCCTTATTCGTCGGCGTAGCGGTTGAGGGCGCCGGTGGCCGCGGTGCGCGGCGCGGCCCGGGTCAGCGGCAGGGCCTTGCGCTGGCGCCGCTCGCGCATGGCCAGGGTGGCGTCGGGATAGGCGTCACGAACCAGTTTGAGGATGTCCTCCAGCCGCTTCTGATGATCGGCCGCCTCGATATAGTCGCCGACGTTCAGTTCGACCGAGATTTGACCGCAGAGTTTCATAGCCGTCCTCGCAAGCGAACCCGCCCCACTGAAGGAAAGCGTAGGCTGATGCGGCTGCGGTTTTGGCGCTTTGCGCGGCGGCGCACGCACATTGCGAGCGTTCTGAGCGTAACTTGCGCTCAAAAAGCGTAACTCTCGATTGTGAAGAAGATGTAATCTGGAATGTGAAGATTCTGTAATCTAACCAATGACTTCCCCCGCCGTCAACGCCAGGAGGGCGAAGGAGGCGAGCCAGTGTTCGCCCATGTAGTCGCCCGCGACGTGGGGCAGGCTGGCGGCCATGTGCTCCTGGGCCGTCGCCTCGGCGACCGGCCGCAAGGGGTGGTCGGCGGGAACGGAACCCGCCAGTTCGCGCCAGCACCAGGCGCGTGAAAAGTTCAGGCCGTCCAGGTGGGCGATCTTGCCGTCGCTGCGGTCGGAGACGGTGGCCGGGGTGAACAGGCTGGCCGGCTGGCGCGCCGTTGCACGGGGCAGGAACGCCGCGAACCAGGGCGCGAACTCCGCGGGCGGCAGCAGGCGGCGCAGGCACTCGGCCTCCATCAGGGTCGCGGAGAGGAATTCGTCGCCCGACGGCTCCCAGGCCGGCGCGTCGCGGTCTGCCAGGTACCAGGCGCGGCAGGTCTCGGTGAACAGCGCGGTCAGCGCGCGGTCCCCGGCGGCGGCGGCGTAGTCCTGGCCGAGCGCGATGGCGAAGGCGGTGGAGGAATGGACGCCGGTGCGGATCGGGTAGGAGGCCTTGGGCAGGAAATCCTTGAACCGCTGCACGAAGACGTCGGCCAGCGGCTGGTGCGTGGTCGCCCAGGGCGCATTGTGGGCCATCAGCTCGGCCTGCAGCTTCAGGAGCCAGCCCCAGCCGTAGGGCCGTTCGAACCCGCGGGAGGAGGGCCGGGCGAGATAGGCGACCTCGCCGCCGACCTTGCGCGCCGTGAAGGCGTCGTCGAACAGGGCGCGGATGGCCGGGGCCTCGGGGATGCCGGGCTCGCGGCGCAGCAGGGTCGCCAGCAGCCAGTAGCCGTGGACGCAGGAGTGCCAGTCGAAGCTGCCGAAGAAGATCGGGTGCAGGTCGCGGGGTCCGCGGGCGTCGCCGGGACCTTCCAGAACATGATCGAGCTTGTTGGGGTATTCGCGGGTCACGTGACCCAGGGCGATCGCGGCGAACTTGGACGCGATCTGCGGCGTGAGGCGATTAGCGGAAGGCGAGGACATACATCAGCACCGTGTTGACGATCAGCATGAGGAGGGCGGTCGGGACCTGGGCCTTGATCACCGCATAACGGTCGGGGATCTCCAGGAGGGCCGGCGGCACCAGGTTGAAGTTGGCGGCCAGCGGGGTCATCAGCGTGCCGCAGAACCCCGAGAGCATCCCAATCGAGGCGATCACCGCCGGGTTGCCGCCGAAGTGGGTCACCAGGATCGGGATCGCCACGCCGCCTGTGAGCACGGGGAAGGCGGCGAAGGCGTTGCCCATCAGCATGGTGAAGGCGGCCATGCCCACGCAATAGACGCTGACCGCGGCGAAGCGGCTGTCCATTGGCAGGTAGGTAGTGACGAGGTGACCAATCTGATTGCCGACGCCGGCCATGGCGAAGACCGCGCCGAGCGCCGCCAGATATTGCGGCAGGAGCGCAGCCCAGCTCACGGTGTCGACCAGCCGGCGGCCTTCCTGCAGCGCCGACGCCGGCGGCTGGCGTAGAAGGACTAGCGCCGTCGCGAGTGAAGCGACCACGGCGAGGGCGAGCGAGATCAGGGTCGCCTGTTTCGGGTCCATCAGGGGTACGCTGCTGAACTGGACGGGCTTCAGGACCAGCACCCCCAGCGCCACCACCAGCGGCAGGACCAGGGCCGGGACGAACAGGCGATTGCCGAACCGCTCGGCGCTCGCCGTTCGTTCCTGCGCCGTGGTGGTCGCCGGCTGGCTGCGGCCAAGGAAGCCCAGGCCCGCCAACACGGCGAGGCCCAGGACCAGGACGCCGTTGCCCAGGTCGCCCAGCCGGTCGCCGGCCAGGAAGCTCAGGGCGACGAGCGCCCAGAAGGCGGTGTTCCCCCAGCGCTTGGGATTGCCGCGATCGAGGCCGCTGAACAGCGCAAAGCCCGCGAACATCAGCCCCGCCAGCAGATAGACCGCGCCGAGCTTGATCACGGCTTGGTGGCGCCCATGGTCGTGGCTTGGCGCGCCAGGCGGCGGTCGAACAGCACCAACCGCGTGGCGTGGATCGCGAAGGCCGCCAGCGCCGCGGGGATCGCCCAGACGGACAGGTGGATCGGGTCGAGCACGATCCTGGCCGACGTGAGGAAGCCCACCATCAGCAACACCGAGCCCATGGCCACGAAGATGTCCTCGCTGAAGAACACCGCCACGTTGTCGGTGGCCGAGGCCATGGCGCGGATGGCGTAGCGGGTGGCCAGGTCCGGCGGGCCGTCGCGGGCCTCGGCGGCGGCTTCGGCCATGGGCGCCACGATCGGGCGGATGGTCTGGGCGTGGCCGGCGATCGGCTGCAGCCCCACCGCCGTCGTCAGCTGACGGAAGACCATGTAGCTGATCAGCAGCCGTCCGGCCGAGACGCCGCGCAGGCGCGCGATGATCCGGCCGGCCTGTTCGCGGACGCCGGCGCGTTCCAGCACGCCGACCAGCGGCAGGACCAGGTAGGCGGCGCTGACGAAGCGATTGTCGTTGAAGGCCTTGCCGAAGGCCGCGATCACCTGCAGCGGCGAGAGCCCAGCGAACCAGCCGCTGGTCAGGGCCGCGGCCACCACCACCAGCAGCGGGTTGAGGCGGATGGCGAAGCCGACGACGATCACGGCGACGCCCAGCAGGATCAACATCCGGTCTCCTTCGCCAAAGCCGCCGCCATAGGAGCCGCAGTCGCGCCGCTAGGCAACGGCGCCGGCGGCGGTCCGCGCGCGGGCGGCGAGCCAGGCGTCGGCCAGGCGCAGGAAGCCGGCCACGTCGATGGTCTCGGCGCGGGCCTGCGGGTCGAGGCCGGCGGCGACGATGAGCCCTTCGCCGCCCAAGCCCTTGAGGCTGGCGCGCAGCATCTTGCGGCGCTGGCCGAAGGCCGCGGCGGTGAGCTTCTGCAGGGCGTCCAGGCGCGCCGGCGAGGGGCGGTCCGGGCGCGGCATCAGCCGGACCACGGCGGACTCCACCTTGGGCGGCGGGGTGAAGGCGCGGGCCGGAACGTCCATCACCGTCTGGGCCTCGCAGGTCGCCTGGGCGATCACGGCGAGGCGGCCGTAGGCGTCGCCGTCCACGGGCGCAGCGATCCGCTGGGCCACTTCCTTCTGGAACATCAGGGTCATGGAGGCCGGCGTCCACGGCCCGGTCAGCCACTTGATCAGCAGCGCCGTGCCAACGTTGTAGGGTAGGTTGGACACCACATGGCCCGGTGCGCCGTCCATCAGCGCGGCCTCGTCGACGGTCAGGGCGTCGGCGAAGCTGAGCGTCAGGGCGCCGGGCGAGGCGGCCGCGGCCAGGTCCTCCAGCAGCGGGCGGAAGCGCTGGTCCTTCTCGATGGCGGTGACGTGGGCGCCGGTCTCCAGCAGGGCGCGGGTCAGGCCGCCGGGGCCGGGACCGACCTCGATGACCCGGTCGCCGGGGTTCAGCTCGGCCAGGCGGGCGATCTTGCGGGTGATGTTGAGGTCGAGGAGGAAGTGCTGGCCGAACGCCTTCTTGGCCATCAGGCCGTGCGCGGCGAGCGCCTCGCGCAGCGGCGGCAGGCTCTCAAGGCTCACCCGCGCGGCTCGTCGGTCCGGGTTTCGGCGATCTGGTCGGCGAGGCGGATGGCGGCGATCAAGCTGTCGGCGCGCGCCAGCCCCCGTCCGGCGATGTCGAAGGCGGTGCCGTGATCGGGCGAGGTCCGCACGATCGGGAGGCCCAGGGTGACGTTCACCCCGCCCCAGAAGTCGAGCATCTTCACCGGGATCAGCGCCTGGTCGTGATAGAGGCAGATGGCCGCGTCATAGGTCGCGCGCATCGCCTCCGGGAACAGGGTGTCGGACGGATAGGGCCCCGAGACCTCGATGCCCAGGTCCTGCAGCGCCGCGACGGCCGGCGCCACGATGTCGATCTCCTCGCGCCCGATCGAGCCGCCTTCTCCGGCGTGTGGGTTAAGGCCCGCGACAGCAAGGCGCGGATGCTTGACGCCGAAGTCGCGGCGCAGGGCGTCGGCGGTAACGCGGCCGACATTGACGATGGCCTCGATGTTCAGCGCGGCGGAGACCTTGGCCAGCGGCGTGTGGACCGTGACCAAGGCCACGCGCAGGCCGCCGGCGGTCAGCATCATCACCGGACCGCGCGCGCCGTCGAAGCGCTCGGAGGCCGTCAGCTCGCCCAGGAACTCGGTGTGGCCGGGGAACTTGAAACCGGCCGCATAGAGCGAGGCCTTGGCGATGGGGGCGGTGACCACGCCGGGCACGGCGCCGGAGAGCGCCAGGCCCACCGCGGTCTCGATCCACTGGATGATCGAGGGCGCAGCGGTGGCGGAGGGCTGGCCGGCCACGACCGGGCTGCGCAGAGGCAGGTCGAGCACCGGCAGGGCGTGGGGAAAGGCCTCCAGGGCCTCGACCGGAGCGATCACGCGCTGCAGGATCGACGCCCCGCCGCCGGAGGCTGAGGCCAGGGACTGGTAATCGCCCACCACCATGAACGGCGGGCCGCCACGGCGAAGCTCGTTCCACGCCTTGACGATGATCTCCGGTCCGACTCCGGCCGGATCGCCAAGGCTCAGAGCGAGCGGCCCCGGTTTCACCTGGTCTCTATGGTCGCGGAATTGCGCAGGTCGCGCATGTAGCGCCGCGAGATCATGCTGAGCTGCTGGCCGGTCAGCCGGCTTTCGATCTGATCGTGGTCCACCTGGGCGGCGCCGGCGGCGCGCTTGCCGCAGACCGCCAGCACATGCAGGCCGACCTTGGTGCGGATCGGCTGCGAGAGCTGTCCGGGTTGCAAGGTCTTGGCCGCCTCGGCGAACTCCGGCAGCAGGTCGCCGGTCTCGGCCTCGCCGAGGTCGCCGGCCACCACGCCGGGCGTCTTGGCGACCGAGGACTCCAGCGTCGCGCAGTCCTTGATCTGGCTGCGGACGGCGACCAGCGTGGCCTTGGCGGCCGCGACGTCGGCGGCGCTGGCGTCGGCCGGGAGCGCGATCGCCGCCTGCTTCAGGCTGACCAGCGTCTGGCCGGAGCCTGCGCGCTTGTCGCGCAGGTAGATAATGTAGACGCCGTCCTTCACCGGGATCGGCTGGGAAAGCTGGCCGGGACGCAGCTGATCGAGGGCGGTGTCCACCGCGGCCGGCATCTCGCCCTGGCTGATCCAGCCGGCGTCGCCGCCGGCCGCCGCCGTCGAGGAGGCGGAGAACTGCCGAGCCACCGCCGGGAACGGCGCGCCCTGCTGCAGCTGGGCCACGAGCTGGGTCGCGCCCTTGACCGCGGCGTCCATGCCGCCGGTGCGGCCGGCGTCGAGGAACACCTCGCTGACCTCGTACTGCGGCTTAGAGGCGGCGGCGATCATGCGGACCTGTGTGGCCTTGATTTGGTCCTCGCCGATCCGCAGGCGCGTGCCGTAACGGCCGCGGATCCAGCGTTGCCAGCTCATCTGGGCGCGGATCTGGTCGAACAGGGTCTGCGAGGTGATCCCTTGGCTCTTCAGGACCGCGATGAAGGCCTCGGGCTTCATGTTGTTCTGCTGGGCCATGCCCGACAGCTCGTCCTGGACCTCGTCGTCGGTGGCGATGATCGAGATCTTCTGATCCTTCTGGACGCGCTTCAGCTCCTGGATCTGCAGGGTTTCGTCGACCAGCGACAACAGCGCCTGCTGCTGGAACTCCTGGACGTTCTCCTGGGTCGGCTGCACCCCGGTCGTGGCGATCAGCAGACGCATGCGCTGCGCCAGGTCGTAGGTGGAGATGATGTCGTCGTTGACGATCGCCGCCACCGACTCCGACATCGGACGCATGGGTGTGTAGTTGGCCGGCGTCGGGGCCGACGCGGCGACCGGCGCAGCCGGCTGGGTCGCCGGCGGCGGCGCGCCCACGGCCCCGCGCAGCGGCTGGGCCTGCAGGCTGATGGGCAGGGCGACAGCCAGGATGGCTGTTGCGATCACAGCGCCCCGCGCCCCTCGGCTCGTGACGTTACGCGCGCGCGTCATGGATAAGTTCATTCCCTCGTTCGGCCGCGTCCGGCCGCAAAGCCTACCTGCCATAAAATGGTGCGCCCAATGTGGCGAGCGTTAGGCGTATGGATAGTTGGTCGCTGGACGTCAGCCGCCCGATGATAACGTCTTCGTGGCGATAAAACACGTCCACGCGAATGCATTCGTCTTTGTAGAACACGCCGGTGTCGCGGATGACCCAGGCGTTCTGGATCAGGTCGCGGTTGCCATAGGCGCTGAGACCCCAATGCTTGGTCAGGTTGATATCGGCGCCCATGTCGGTGTTCTTGATCGGCGTCCCGTTGATCCCCTGATCGTCCTTCAGGTAGCGGACGTAGCCTGAGCCCCACTTGCCATTGAAGTTCGCTCCGGCTTCGAGGCGGTGGACCTCGAAGGTGTTGGCGTCCAGACGCGCGCGGCCGAAGAAGGACAGGCCCTTCATCGGGGCGGCGTCGCCGGCGATGATCCAGTCTGAGGACGTCCCGGTCAGGCCGGAGCCGGGGGCGAAGACGGTGTTGGGGCTGTCGCGGAAGCTGCGGCCGATTAGCAGGCTGGCGCGGCGGCCGTCGTCCCACAGGATCGAGCCGCGGCCCGCGACGTTCAGGCGCAGCCCGTCCTCGTAGAGGTCGTTGCCGGGAAACTTGTTGGCCTGGAAGAGCGTGGTCTCGTCGAATTCGAAGGCGACGGAGTCCTCGTCGAGATAGATCGGCTTTCCGGTCGCATCGTGGCCGATGGTGACCTGCTGGGCCTTGGGGGAGAGCGCGATCTGGGCCAGCGGCTCCAGAATCACCGTCGCATCGCCCCAGCGGCGATAGAGCGGATAGGAGATGTCCGCGCCGGCCACGCCTACGGCGCGCGCCTCGTTCAGGCTGGTGGTCTTGTTGCTGGTGGCGTCGACCAGGATGTCGCGCACATTGTAGCCGTCCAGGCGCATCTGGACGAAGGGCTCGACCCGCAGGCCCGCCTCCGAGGTGAAGATCCGCCGCCAGTCCAGGCCGCCGCTGATCCGGGCGCTGTCGAGACCGGGCTGGTTCAGTTGCTGGTTGTCCGGCGACTGGTCGCGGGTCAGCGAGACCGCGCTGGCCGTGAAACGCAGCCGCCCGCCCAGCACGTCGTCCGGGTCGTCGAGGTGGGTGTCGATCACGGGCGCGACCAGCGGGAAGGTGCGGTTGTTGTCGCCCGGGCGCAGGCCCTGGATGCTGAACGCCGCCACCGAAGCGTAGGAATTGTCGTCCTGGCGGATGGCGTAGGCCTGGCTGATCAGCCGGCGGTCGTCGGGCACGTAAGGGCCTCGCGCCTGGTAGACCTTGCCGATGTCGTACTTGTCGAAGATCAGCGGATCGGACGCCCGCTCGGCGGTGAAACCCAGGGTCCAGTCCTCGTCAGGATGGAAGACCCCGCGGCCCAGGATGTAGCTGCGGTTGGTCAGGTCGCCGAAGCGGGTGCCTGCGCCCTCCAGGTCGCGCTCGTAGGTGTAGCCCGCGCGCAGGTCGAGCTCGCCGTCGGCGAACAGCTGGCGATAGTGGAGGTTGAGGAACGGATTGACGTTGGAGTTGATCTGCGGGGCGATGGTCAGGTCGGCCGACGGGCTGATCACCCACAGATAGGGCTGATCGTAGGAGAAGCCGCGCCGGCTGTTGACGCCGATCCGCGGCGCCAGCAAGCCGGACTCGCGCTCGGCCGTCGGGTCGGCATGCCAGAACACCGGCAGGTAGATGATCGGCACGCCCAGGACGTGGATGCGCGCGTGCCGGTAGTAGATGATGTGATGGACCTGGTCCTGAACGATGCGGTCGGCGCTTACGGACCAGGTCGGCTTCTTCGGCGTATTGCCGGTGCAGATCGGGCAGGGCGTGTAGATCGCCTTGTTGAGTTCCTGCAGGTCCTCGGAGCGGCGCACGGCGGTGTCGCCGCTGATCTTGACATCCTGGTTGGCGCGCTTGTCGTGCATCGATTCCGAGAAGCCGATGGCCACGGCGGCCTGCATCTTGTCGTCGAGGGTGATCTGGTTGGCGTACTCGACCTCGCCGTCGTCATGAATGATCTGCACGTGGCCATAGGCCCGGATCACGCCCTGGGCCGGGGCGTCCTTGTCATGCGGCGGCCGCGCCTGGCCTTCGGGCGGTGGCGGCGGTTCCTTGTAGACCAGCTTGTCGGCGCGCAGGGTGCGGTCCTGATAGCGGACCTCGACATTGCCCTCGGCGGTGGTGATCCCGTTCTTGTCGTCACGGGAAAGCTGGTCGGCTTCGATGTAGAGCTCGCCCGGCTTCAGACCGTCCAGGTTGGGCGCGGGGGCGGCCTTTGGCGTTTGGCTGGCGCGGCTGCTGTCGTTGAGGATCTGGCCGCGCTGTTCCTTGCCAAGGGGACCCTGCTCATAGGTTGGGGGCGCCTGCTGCTGGGCGAAGGCGAGCGTCGGCCACAGCATGGCCGCCGTCGCGCCGGCCAGCAGCGCGCGCTTCGTGGCCCAGGGGGCAGGAGTGGGGCGCTCTGCAAGCAGGGCGCGCCGACGCGGACTCATCTTGGCCTTCCGATCCTCATCGCGACGCGCCTGAACCGCCTGCATAGCCGGGCATGCGGAGGATTCAACCGTCTTCGGTGTAGCAGAGCAGCGTCAAGCCAGACAGCAGCGCGACCGCCGCCGGCGCCCAGGCCGCGGCAAACAGCGGAATGATGTCCGCCCGGCCGAGCGCGCCCGAGAGCTGATTGAAGAAAAAGACCACGAACCCGAGCGCCACGCCGGCCCCAGCCAGGCCCGCCAGACCGCCCAGGCGCACCAGCCTGAGCGAGAAGGCCGCGGCCAGGACCGCCATGGCGGCGAACATCAGCGGCGTCGACAGCAGCTGCTGGAACCGCAGGCGGTATCCGGAGGCGGAGAACCCCGAATCCTCGGTCTGCTTGATGGCCCCCGGCAGGCGCCAGAAGGCGATAGCGTCGGGTGAGGCGAAGCGCTCCACCGCGGCCTCGGAGTCCAGCGTCGAGCGAATCGACAGGCTGTCGGACTGCACCGAGCTTTCGCCGGCGGTGGCCTCGCGCACGTCCTTCAGCTGCCAGAAGCCGGGACGCAGCACCGCCTCGGCGGCCTCCAGCCGGCGCTTGAACTCCGGCTGGCCGAACCGGTTCTTCTGGTAGACGAACAGCGACACGTCGCGCAGCCGCACCTCGCCCTGCACCGTGTCGCGGGCCTTGGCGTGGATGACCATCTGGGTGCGCTCGTCGCCCTGGCGCAGCCAGACGTCCTTGGGAACGTCGCTCCCCAGGTAATTGGCCATGATCTTGGCGCGGTCAGCTTCGAAGCGGGCGCTGAGCGCGGCTGAGACCGGGTTGATGGCCAGCACCGCGATGACGCCGATGAAGAAGGCCGCGGTCGCCGAGGGCATGATGAACCGCCAGGCCGAGACGCCGGCGGCCCGCATGGCCACCAGCTCGCTGCGGCGGTTGAGGCCGACATAGGCGCTGATGCCGCCGAACAGGAAGACGAAGGGCAGCAGGATCTGGATCACCGACGGCGACTTCAGCAGCGTCAGGCCGAAGATGTCGGCGGCGCTGACGTCGGTGCGCACGCCGATGGTGCGCGACAGGTCGACGAACTGCACCAGCAGGATCAACGAAGAGATCATCACCAGGGCGACGCCGACGCCGGCCAGGTTGCGGGCCAGCACATATCTTTCGAGGCGGGAATTCATGATCGCGCGCTCACGCCGGAACTGGCGCGATGCGCACCGGCCGGCGACGGATATCGATGAAGCGGCTGACCCGCTGGCGGAAGACGCTGCGCAGGGCGAAGGCGGTCGCGCCCACCGGGATCAGGTATTGCAGGACGTTGATCCAGACGTTGGCTTCGGCGGCGGACTGCGCGACGAACCCCAGAACCCGCACCATGATCGCGACGCCGCTCATCATGGCGATCCGCCGCGCGTAGCCCAGGCGCGAGAATCCGCCGCCGATGATCGCCGAGAGCGCCAGAGCCATGGCGGTGATGTTGTAGAGCGGGGTGGCGATCCGGGCGTGGCCCTCCGCCAACAGGGCTTTGCGGTTCTTCTGTTCCCAGGCCTGCTGCAGGTCGGGATGGAACAACTCGTGGAGATAGCGGTCCGATGGCTTGTAGTGGATCAGCTCGTCGGCGTTGTTCAACTGGCTGAGCTCGAACGGATATTCATTGAACGTCAGGTAGTTGAGCACGCCCCGCTCGGAGAATTCCTGGGTCGAGCCATTCTCCAGCATCAAGACCGAGGCGCCGTTGCGTTTGGTGATGTGCCCGGTGTTGGCCATGTAAGTGGTGGCCCCGCCGTCGTCCTTCACCTGGTGGATGAACAGGTTGTGCATGTCGCCCTTGTTGTCGACGGTCTGGGCGTAGACCGTCAGGCCGGGGGCCGGCGCGGTGAACTCCCCCTCGCGCACCAGGGTGGCGGCCAGGTCGGTTTTCACGTCGAACATCACCTGGCGCAGGGCCCGGTAGGCCAACGGCTGCACCCACAGGTTCGTGACCAGCGCCAGCAGCGCCACCGTGCTGGCCAGCCGGATAGCTGGGGAGATCACCCGCCAGCGGCTCATCCCACTAGCGAAACAGACCACGATCTCCTGCTCGGTGTGCAGCCGATTCAGCGCCACCAGACCGGCCGCGAACACCGCGAAGGGCAGGACCAGGTTGGTGAGCTGCGGCATGGCCAGCAAGGTGATCTTCAGGAAGACCATCGCGCTTTGATGCTGGTTGACGATGTAGTCGAGGGTCGAGAGGCTCTCACTCAGCAAGGCGACCCCCGTCAGCGCCGCCGTGGCGAGAAGGGTAGGGCCGAGCAGTTGCCGGAGCAGGTAGCGGTCGATCAGGCGCATCGGTAAGAAATAGGGCTCACTCGGAGTTTTTAGCCGCGCCCCCGCCGCGGAGGTGATCTAAACCATGCGTCGCCTCGCCAGACAACCGCCGGGCAGGGCCTGCAGACGGCGGTCGCGCCGGGCAAGGCTTTTTCGCCACACCACACCTTGAGAGACATTGAATGGATATCGAGTTCGTCGCCGCCGGCGCCGCCCTGTCGCCGAAAACCGCCCTGGCCCGCCTGGTGCATGAGGGCGCGACGCTCGACGGCCCGTTGGCGCAGGCCGCGGGCGCCAGCCGGTTCACCGGCGCCAAGGGCCAGACCCTCGACGTGTTGGCGCCCGTGGGCGTCGGGGCGGGGCGGCTGGTCCTGGTGGGCCTGGGCAAGGCGGAGGCGGTCGACGCGCTCGGCGTCGAGCACGCGGCGGCCAGCGCCTATTCGGCGGTGAAGGTCTCGGGGCTGGAGACCCTGCGCCTGGAACTGCCGGACGCCTCGGCGGAGCTGGCCTCGCGTGCGGCGCTCGGCGTGCGCCTGGGCAGCTACCGGTTCGACAAGTACCGGACCAAGGAGCCGGCGGAGAAGAAGCCGTCGATCGTCAAGGCCCAGGTGGTGGCGGCCGATGCGGACGCCGCGCTGACGGCCTTTGCGCCCCTGGCGGCGCTGGCCGATGCAGTCAGCTTCACCCGCGATCTGGTCTCGGAGCCGCCGAACATCCTCTATCCGGTCGAGTTCGCCGCCCGGGTGAAGGCGCTGGAGAGCCTCGGCCTGGAGGTCGAAATCCTCGGCGAGCCCGAGATGATGAAACTCGGCATGGGCTCGCTGCTGGGCGTGGGGCAGGGCTCGGTCCGCGAGAGCCAGCTTGCGATTCTGAAGTGGTACGGCGCGGCGGACAAAAACGCCCAGCCCATCGCCTTCGTCGGCAAGGGCGTCTGCTTCGACACCGGCGGCATCTCGCTGAAGCCGGCCGAGAACATGGAAGACATGAAGTGGGACATGGGCGGCGCTGGCGCGGTCGCCGGCCTGATGCACGTGCTCGCCGGGCGTAAGGCCAAGGTCAACGCCATCGGCATCCTGGGCCTGGTGGAGAACATGCCCGACGGCAACGCCCAGCGACCGGGCGACGTTGTCACCTCCATGTCCGGCCAGACCATCGAGATCATCAACACCGACGCCGAGGGCCGCCTCGTGCTGGCCGACGCCATCTGGTACTGCCAGGACCGCTTCAAGCCGAAGTTCATGGTCGACCTGGCGACCCTGACCGGGGCGATCATCATCGCGCTCGGGAACGACCTGGCCGGCTGCTATTCGAACAACGAGGAGCTGGCGGGCAACCTGATCGCGGCGTCCAACACCGAGGGCGAGCCCCTGTGGCGGATGCCGCTGCCGGCGCAGTACGACAAGAACATCGACTCGATGATCGCCGACATGAAGAACACCGGCGGCCGGCCGGGCGGCTCGATCACCGCAGCCATGTTCATCCAGCGCTTCGTCAACGGCCTGCCCTGGGCGCATCTGGATATCGCCTCGACCGCCTGGAAGAAGCCGTCCTCGACCCCGACCAGCCCGGACGGGGCTACAGGCTATGGCGTGCGCCTGCTGAACCGCATGGTGGCGGAGAAGTACGAGGGCTGATTTGCCGAAAACCCCTACGCCCGCCGCGGCGACCGAGGTCTGGTTCTATCACCTGGAGCGGACGGGGCTGGAGCAGGCCCTGCCCGAACTCCTGGAGAAGACCCTGCAACGGGGCTGGAAGGCCGTGGTGCGGGTGCGCGAGGCGGACCGTGTGCAGCACCTCGACGCCGCGCTCTGGACCTATCGCGACGAGAGCTTCCTGCCGCATGGCGCGGACGATGAGGCCAATGCGCCGCGCCAGCCGATCCTGCTGACCACGGGATTCGAGAACGCCAACGGCGCGGACGCCCTGTTCCTGGTGGATGGCGCCGAGCCGGGCGAGCTTACCGGCTACGCCCGTTGCGTGGTGCTGTTCGACGGTGGGGACGAGTCGCAGCTGGCGGTGGCGCGCGCGCAGTGGAGCCAGGTCAAGGCTGCCGGCCTGCCGGTCTCCTATTGGCGCCAGCAGGCCCGCGGCTGGGAGAAGCAGGCGTGAGGGCCTGGGCGGGCGTCGCCCTCGCGGCGCTGCTCGCCGCCTGCGCCGCGCCGAGCTATCCCACCCGCCAGACGGCGCCGACGGCGCCGGCCGCCGACGCTTCACCGGCGCCGACACCGCCGCCGCCCGCGCCCGTCCTGGCCACGCCCGTCCCGCGGCCGCGTCCGATCGGCGGGGTCGCTGGATCGGACGCTTGTGGCGCGTCGCAGATGCAGGGCCTGGTCGGGCGGCCGCGTAGCATGATCCCGGTGCCGATCGATCCCAATCGTCAGCGGGTGGCCTGCACCACCTGCCCGGCGGCGGAGGATTCCGATCCGACACGGCTCAACTTCCTGTTCGACGCCGACACCGGGGTGATCCGACAGGTGCGCTGCGGTTAGACCGTAGGGGTCAGCAGGTCTCCATTGGGGATTTCGACCCCCAGCTCGCGCAGCAGACCGAGCCAGGCCTCCGTGCCGTCGCGCTTGGAGAACTTCGCCACCGCCGTCGCCCGCGCGGCGGCGCGAAGATCGTTGAAGCCCTCAGGGTTGCGGCAGGCCTCGATGAGCGCCGCGGACAGAGCCTGCGGATCGAAGAACGACAACAGGCGGCCGTTGACCCCGTCCTCGATGGCGTCGCGCAGCGGCGCGGTGTCGGAGCCGATCACGTAGCAGCCGCTGGCCAGGGCCTCGACCAGCGACCAGGAGAGCACGAAGGGATAGGTGTAGTAGACGTGGGCCGTCGACAGCCGCAGGGCGGCCAGCAGCGTCTCGTGCGGCGTCTTGCCCATGAAGTGCAGCCGCGACGGATCGACCTGCAGATCGCGGAAGATCAATTCGCGCCAGGTTCCGCCGCCTTCCGGCAAGCCGCCGTAGGGATGGGCGCTGTCCTGGCCGAACACCAGCACCTGAGCCTCCGGAACCTGGTCCATGAGGCGGGGCAGGGCGCGGGCGAAGATGTGCAGGCCGCGCATCGGCTCCATGTGGTTGTTGGCGTAGGTGATCACCGGTGTTCCCGGCAGGATCGTGCGCCCGTCGGGCAGAACGAGGGGCTCCGGGGGACCCGGCCGGATCGCCTCGATGTCGACGCCCTCGTGGATGATCCGCACCAGGGGCCGGAACACCGCGGGCAAGGCGGAGGCCTGGAAGGGCGTCGGCGAGACGATCGCCGTGGCGCTGGCCAGCGAGAGCGCCATCACCGCGCTCTTGGCGTGGGCGGTCAGCAGAACGTCCTCGGTGGTGGTGTGGAACTCGGTGTCGAAGTCCACGTCCAGCCCGTGCGCTCGGTAGAAGAACTCGGAGAACATCACCTGCCTGGCGTTCGGCCAGACCTCGTCGAGGAAGACCATCTCGCCCCAGCCGGGATGACCAACGATCGCCTCAGGTTCGAAGCCCTCGTCCTTCAGGGCCCGCGCGATCCGAAGGGCGTTGGCGCCGCGGATCAGGTCGGCCTCGGCCCGCACCGCGTAGGGGAAGACGCCTGGCGTCGACCCGCGATCCAGGGCGTAGCGGCCGATCCGCACGCCCTGCACGCCGGGCGAGGTTGCCGAGCCGATCGCCGCGCACCGCACGCCGCGCGCCACCAGGGCCGTCGCCAGGTTGCGGAACTGGCCCGGGAAGTTGTTGTGGATAAAGAGGACGCCGCTCGACATGGCCGCCTTCTGCCTGCGTCGCGCGCGGCTGTCACTATTGGCGCAGGCTGCATCGACGCTTGGCGGCCCACGCCATCCCGGCTAAGGGCGGGGCAACGCGGCTATGGCGGAATTGGTAGACGCAACGGTTTTAGGTACCGTCGGGCAACCGTGGGGGTTCGAGTCCCTCTAGCCGCACCACCCTGTCACCAACGGGCCTTGCCGTCCGGATAGGTCGGGTCGCCGATCACGCTTTGCAGGGTCTGCGGGTCGGACAGCACCGGCTGGTTCGGCATGGCGCCGCCCATCCAGGCTACACCGAGGTCGTGGATCGCCTGCAAGGCGTCCGGGTCGGTGGCGGCCAGGTCCAGGCCGATGATCGTCTTGAAGCTGTCCAGGGTGTAGCCGGCGGGCAGGGACCAGGCGGCCGCCGCCCCGTTCCAGATCGGCTGGATGCATGGGCTGAGCCGCACCAGACTGCCGCTGTTGATCGGGCTGGCCGTGGAGGGCGCAGGGATGGGCATTACATTGCCCAGCACGCTGAAGGCCACGTAGTTCGCCGAATCCGGCGGATCGTCGAGGATCGCGCCGGCCAGTTCCTTCAGGTCGGTGATCGGCCCCGACTTCTGCCCCGGAAGGCAGAGCTCTGCGGGGGTTCCGGTCGCGCCGACCGGCGCCAGCATGATCGTCCCGGTGCCGATCGAGCGGACCGCGATGCTGCGGGCCGGGACCCGCGCCGCCATGGCCTCCACCACCGCGGCCATCAGCGGGTTGTTGTAGCCGGCGACGCCGCCATCCCAGTAGCGCTTGGCCGGCGTCCCGAGGCTGACCGGTTTGTCGAAGAAGATGACCGGCGGGTCGGCGGACGCATTCACAGCGTCCACCAGGGCGATCGTCGCGGCCTTGGGCCCTCCGGCGCTGTCGAAGCTGCGGAAGAACTGCGCCCGCTGCCGGTCGTAGTCGAAGGCCGAGATCATCGCCTTCACCGGCTGGCCGCCGGGGCCGTTGGGCAGCGGAAACCCGGCCAGCGGCGTGCTGGCCTGCGCGCCCAGCGTCGCCTTGAGGCCCTGCAGCTTGCCGTTGGTGCTGAACCTGGGGACCGGCAGGCTCAGCGCCGACAAGGCCAGGTTGATGATACCGGACGGCCGGAAGATCTGCGTGGCGCTGTTGCGGAACAGGAGGACCATCTGGTCCGGCGTCATGTCGAGCATCAGCGCCGCCAGGACGATGGAGCCGCCGGAGTTGGCGACCGCCATGTCGAAGTCCTTCAGGATGGTCTGACCCGGCGTCGCGTCGCCGTAGATATCGCCCAGCGCCATCGCCTGGAGCATGGCCCAGGTTCCACCGCCGTCGAGCGAGAGGATGCGGTACGCCATGGCTTCCCCCAGTCCGTGTGGAAGCGAACAACGCTATCTGAAGTTGCGGCGCTGTCCAGCGATGGCTTTGCTCTTGGAGCGGGCGGGCCGACATGACATAACCGCCGCCCTCCGCCGGGGCCCGGCGGACTTTGTTTTCACTCCTTAAGGTGGCCCAATCGCGCCCGACGGCGCGGCGGCTGGAAATTGAAGATGTCGATGCAGATCGTTGAAAAGTCTGGTGATGGCCTGAGCCGCGTGTTCGGCGTCACCGTGCCGGTGTCCGAGCTGAACGCCGCCCTGGATGCGCGCATCGCTGAGATCACGCCGACCCTGAACATCAAGGGCTTCCGCCCCGGCAAGGTGCCGACCGCCCACGTGCGCCGCCTCTACGGCAAGGCGCTGATGAGCGAAGTGGTCGAAAAGACCCTCAACGAGACCACCCAGAAGGTGCTCGACGACAAGAAGCTGCGTCCCGCGGCCGACCCGGCCCTGAAGCCGGAAGGCGACATGGACGCGGTGATCGAGGGCAAGGCCGACCTGGCCTACGAGATCGCGGTCGACGTGATGCCGGACTTCGAGCCGGTGGACGTGACGACCCTGTCGCTGAAGCGGCCGGTCTATGAGCCGACCGCCAAGGAGGTCGACGAGGCGGTGGACGAGCTCGCCAAGCAGAACCGAACCTATGAGACCAAGACCGGCAAGACCGTGAAGTCCAAGGACGGCGACATGGTCGTCATCGACTTCCTGGGCAAGCTGGACGGCGTGGCCTTCGACGGCGGTGCGGCGGAAGACGCCGAGCTGGTGCTGGGCTCCGGCCAGTTCATCCCCGGCTTCGAGGAGCAGCTGGTCGGCGCCAAGCCCGGCGACGAGGTCGAGGTCAAGGTGACCTTCCCGGAGACCTATCAGGCCGAGAACCTGAAGGGCAAAGAGGCCGTCTTCGAGGTCAAGGTGAAGGACGTGAAGGGCCCGGTCGACGCCCCCGCTGACGACGCCTTCGCCGCGCGCCTGGGCATCGAGAACCTGGAAAAACTGCGCGAGCTGCTGAAGGGCAACCTGGAAAAGGAATACGCCGGCGCCAGCCGCTTCAAGCTGAAGCGCGCGCTCCTGGACCAGCTCGACACCAAGCACGACTTCCCCCTGCCGCCGAAGATGGTGGAGGCCGAGTTCGCCGCCATCTGGCAACAGGTCGAGCAGGACAAGGAGGCCGGCGAACTGCCGCCGGAGGACGCCAAGAAGTCCGACAAGAAGCTGCGCGAGGAATACCACAAGATCGCCGAGCGTCGGGTCCGCCTGGGCCTGGTGCTGGCCGAGATCGGCCGCGCCAACAACGTCCAGATCACCGAGCAGGAACTGGGCGAGGCCATGCGAACCGAGGCCATGAAGTACGGCCCACAGGCCCAGCAGGTGTTCGACCTCTTCCGCCAGAACCCCAACGCCCAGGCGCAGCTGCGCGCGCCGCTGTTCGAGGACAAGGTGGTCGACCTGATCGTCGAGAAGGCCAAGGTGAAGGACACCAAGGTCTCCAAGGAAGAGCTGATGAAGGACGACGACTTGCCGGAAGGCTATGGCGACGCCGAGGAGCCCAAGCCCGCCAAGAAGGCCGCCGCCAAGAAGAAGGTGGACTGAGGTCCTGGGGGCCATCCCCAAATCCGCTCATCCCCGCGCATACGGGGCCCAAGCTGAGCTGAATATCGAAAAAGGCGCCCTGGATTTCGGTCCGGGGCGCTTTTGTTTTGGAGCCGCCGCTTTGATCCTCGGCGCTGCACATTCGCGACGCCGCATAGTGTCCGCTTTTCGACCCGTTGCTGACCTTCGGCGATTGCGGTTCTATCGCTCGGGGCAAGACGGGGGAGAGATATGTCACGGCGAGGTCACCAGCTGCGCATCGCGTGCGCGGTCCTTTTTGCAGCCGTTGGCCTTTCCTGCGCCGCCATAGCGGAGCCGGCCAAACCTCTTACGCCGGACGCCGCGGTGACCGACTATTGCGCTGCCTGGAGCGTTGCCGATCGGGTCGCCCGCGACCGCCTGCTCGCGCGGGTCTGGGCGGCGGACGGAGTCTACAGCGATCCTACGCCGACGCTTGCGAAGGGCCGCGTAGCGCTCAGCAAAGTCATAGCCGACTTCCAGCGTCAGAATCCGGGGGCGCACTTCCAGTGCAGCACGCCGCAGAGGCACCACCGCGCCATGCGGGCAACATGGATCCTGCTCGGGCCCGACGGCTCGCAGGTGACCCATGGGGTGGACATCTACGACATGGCGCGGGACGGCCGCATCCAACGCATCGTGGGGTTCTTCGGCGCGCCCCCATCGGTCACGCCCGTTGTCCCGGCCAAGGCTTCGGCGCCCGCGCAGGGTGGGGCCGCGCGGCTCGTCGGAACCTGGCGTCTGGTTTCGGCGACCGAGCGCATGAAGGATGGAACGGCGCGGCCCGATCCCAACGTCGGTGCGCTGGGGCGCGGCTATATCGTCTACACAGCAACCGGTCAGGTCTGCGCCATGTTGGGCAACAGTGAGCGGGCGCGTTGGGCGGTCCTCGACCAGCCGTCCGCGGCCGAGGCCAGCGCTATCCCCGAAAACCTCATCGCGTACTGCGGAACCTATTCGGTCGATGAAGCTGGGGGCTTTGTGGTCCACCACGTCGAAATCGATCTTTCCCCCAACCGCACCGGAACCGACCGCAAACGCTTCTTCACGATAACAGGAGACCGCCTCGTCCTGTTCGCCGCGCCTCCCCTGCCAGAACGGGTGCAAGCTTTGACCATCACCTGGGAACGTGTCCGTTGAGCCCAGGGCCGACCCAGCGCGCGATGCGGGCATAGCCCCGTCAGGGCTGTGAGCATCTGTCCGCTTTCCCATGGCGGACATTCATATGGCCGGCTTTGGGGCGGCTAAGCTGACAAGGCGAGAGGGGAGGCGATTCCCTACAGCCCGCGCAGATGCTGCAGCAGTTCGGCGTTTTCCACGCGCGCACGGCGTTCGTTGATTTCCTGGGCGAGGCTGGCCAGGTCGCGGTCCTCATCGCGTCGCGAGCCGTCGGCCTTCGAGAACGTCAGAGACTCAGTCGCAGGGACGACGTCGTGCGGCGTGGTCATTCGGCTTCTCCCAGACCCTGCCGTCCGCAGGGCTCGCGGCATTAAGTTACCATTAAGCAATGACGTCGCTCGCCAGAAAAGCTGGGGTCGCGCTCACGTTCGCTTGAGGCGCGAGGTTCCCTGGGGGAAGCGTGGATTCACGGCCGGTTGGGTCTGTGTCCGATGTGAAATGACCGATCAACGACCAGGAATGGGCTTGGCTTGACCGGCGAACGGGGCCTAACCTGCCCAAAGAACGCCGCGTTGTGACGGCCTAAGCCCCTCCCAAGCCCTGCGCACTCGCCCTTGGGTCCGACTTGCCGCCGCGAGAGTAGAGCGTCGCGGGAAGGGATCTGAGGCTTTGCAACGTACCAGCGCGTGGACTCCCGACTACTTCCACAAAGTCGTCGATTGCCAGTTTGCCTGTCCCGCCCATACCCCGGTGCCGGAGTACATCCGCCTGATCGCCGACGGGCGCTACTCTGACGCCTACATGGTGAACTGGCAGTCGAATGTGTTCCCTGGGATTTTGGGCCGGACGTGCGACCGCCCCTGTGAACCCGCCTGTCGGCGAGGACGCGTCGAGGAGGAGCCGGTCGCTATCTGCCGGCTGAAGAGGGTCGCGGCGGACAACAAGGACGACATCACCGCCCGGCTGCCCGCGCCGGCGGCGAAGACCAACGGCAAGCGGGTGGCCATGGTGGGGGCCGGACCCGCCTCGCTGACGGTGGCCCGCGACCTGGCGCCCCTCGGCTACGAGATCACCATCTTTGACGGCGACGCGAAAGCGGGCGGCATGATTCGCAGCCAGATCCCGCGCTTCCGGCTGCCGGAAGAGGTGATCGACGAGGAGGTGGGCTACATCACCGGCCTCGGGATGAGCTTAAGGCTCGGCGAACGGATCGACAGCCTCAAAGCCCTGCTGACGGAAGGCTATGACGCGGTGTTCATCGGTTCCGGCGCCCCGCGCGGCCGCGATCTGGACCTCCCCGGCCGCGAGGAAGCGCGCGCCCATATCCACATCGGCATCGACTGGCTGTCCTCGGTGTCGTTCGGCCATATCGAGAAGATCGGCAAGCGGGTGATCGTGCTCGGCGGCGGCAACACCGCCATGGATTGCTGCCGCACCTCGCGCCGGCTGGGCGGCGAGGACGTGAAGGTCATCGTCCGCTCCGGCTATGAGGAGATGAAGGCCAGCCCTTGGGAAAAGGAAGACGCGGTCCACGAGGACATCCCGATCATCAATTTCCGGGTGCCCAAGGCCTTCACGCAGGAGAACGGCAAGCTCACCGGCGTTACCTTCGAGGTGGTCGAGGCGCAGTACGACGACAAGGGCCGCCGCCGACTGGTCGCCTCGGGCGCGCCGGACGAGCACTACGAATGCGACGACGTGCTGGTCGCCGTCGGCCAGGAGAACGCCTTCCCCTGGATCGAGCGCGACCTCGGCCTCGAATTCGACGAGTGGGACGTGCCTAAGGTCGATACGGTCACCATGCGCGGCGGCATCCCCAACGTCTTCTTCGGCGGCGACGCGGCCTTCGGGCCGAAGAACATCATCTGGGCGGTGGCCCACGGCCACGACGCGGCGATCTCCATCGACAAATTCTGCCAAGGGCAGGACGTCGCCGAACGTCCGCCGCCGGAGTTCTCCCTGGTCAGCCAGAAGATGGGCATCCACGAGTGGAGCTACGACAACGACATCCAGAACGACCGCCGCTACCGCGTGCCGCTGCGCGAGAAGGCCGTGGCGCTGAAGAACGTGAAGATGGAGGTCGAGCTCGGGTTCGACCAGGACACCGGCTACAAGGAAGCCGAGCGGTGCCTGAACTGCGACGTGCAGACCGTCTTCGCCGACAATCTGTGCATCGAGTGCGACGCCTGCGAGGACATCTGCCCGGTCGACTGCATCACCTTCACCCGGGAAACCGATGAGGCGGACCTGCGCACGCGGCTGAAGGCGCCGGCCTTGAACCTGACGCAGGACCTCTATGTCTCCGGGGCGCTCAAGACAGGGCGGGTCATGGTCAAGGACGAGGACGTCTGCCTGCACTGCGGGCTTTGCGCCGAACGCTGCCCGACCGGCGCCTGGGATATGCAGCGCTTCACCCTGGAAATGACGCACGCGGGGGGCGCATGCCAATCTCGGTGAAAGGGGGCCCGGCGACAGTCAACGACTTCGTGGTCAAGTTCGCCAATGTGAACGGGTCCGGTTCGGCCAGCGCCAACGGCATGTTCGCCAAGTCGATCCTGCGGATGGGCGTGCCGGTGGCGGCGCGCAACATCTTCCCCTCCAACATCCAAGGCCTGCCGACCTGGTTCGAGGTGCGGATCACCGAGGCCGGGCATCTGGGCCGCCGCGGCGGCGTCGACCTGATGGTCGCCATGAACCCGCAGACCTGGGACAGGGACCTGGCCGAGATCGAGGCCGGCGGCTTCCTGTTCTACGACAGCACCAAGCCGCTGCCGCCGGGCAAGTTCCGCGACGACATCACCGTGCTGGGCGTGCCGCTCACGGCGATGTGCAACGACCGCTACGAACTGCCCAGGGAACGCCAGCTGTTCAAGAACATCGTCTATGTGGGCGCGCTGGCCGCCCTGCTGGGCATCGATCCTGCGGTGATCGAGCAACTGCTGGCCGAACAGTTCGCCGGCCGCCAGAAGCTGATCGACGCCAATGTGGAGGCCCTGCACATGGGCGTCTCCTACGTGAAGGCGGACCTGGAGCCGATCCGCCTGCAGGTCCGCAAGGCTGACAAGGTGGGCGACCGCATCTACGTCGAGGGCAACGCCGCCTCGGCCCTGGGCGCGGTCTACGGCGGGGCCACGGTCTGCGCCTGGTATCCGATCACGCCGTCAACCTCGCTGGCCGAGGCCTTCACCGGCTATTGCGAGGACCTGCGCACCGATCCGGACGGCAAGGCGCGCTACGCCATCGTCCAGGCCGAGGACGAGATCGCCTCGATCGGCATCGTGGTGGGCGCAGGCTGGAACGGCGCGCGGGCTTTCACCTGCACCTCAGGCCCCGGCATCTCGCTGATGACCGAGTTCATCGGCCTTTCCTATTTCGCCGAGATCCCCGCGGTGATCTTCGACGTGCAGCGCGGCGGGCCGTCGACCGGCATGCCGACCCGCACGCAGCAGGCTGACCTGATCGGCGCGGCCTACGCCAGCCACGGCGACACCAAGCACCCGATGCTGCTGCCCTGCGATCCCGGCGAGTGCTTCGAGATGGGGGCTCTGGCCTTCGACCTCGCCGACCGGCTGCAGACCACGATCTTCGTCATGCTCGACCTCGACATCGGCATGAACGAGTGGCTGACCGCGCCGTTCGCCTGGGATGACGCGAAGAGCCTCGACCGCGGCAAGGTGATGACCGCCGAGATGCTGGAGGCGGGCGCGGATTTCGGCCGCTACAAGGACGTGGACGGCGACGGCATTCCGTACCGCACCTATCCCGGCGTGCACCCGTCCAAGGGCGCCTATTTCACCCGCGGCACCTCGCGCAATCCCTACGCGCGTTACTCGGAAGAGGGCACGGTCTATGTCGACAACATGCAGCGGCTGTTGCGCAAGTTCGAGAGCGCCAAGGCCCTGATCCCGGCGCCGGTGGCGCGGCCGGCCAAGCGCAAGACGCCCAACGAGAAGATCGCGGACGGGGTGATCTATTTCGGCTCCTCGACGCCTTCGATGCACGAGGCGCTGGAGGCTCTGGAAGGGCAGGGCCGGCGCCTGGATGCGCTGCGGGTGCGCGGCTTCCCCTTCAACGACGAGGTCTATGATTTCGTGGCGGCGCACGAGCGGGTGTTCGTGGTCGAGCAGAACCGTGATGCGCAGCTGCGGACCCTGCTGATGAACGAGGGCGAGATCGACCCGGCCAAGCTGGTGCCGGTGCTGCACTACGACGGCACCCCGATCACCGCGCGGTTCATCGCCGGCCAGATCGGGCAGTTGATGGCGCTGGGCCAGATCGAGGCGGCGGAATGACCTACATCCTGAAGCCCCAGCTGCATCACCCGAAGCTGGCGACCAACAACCTCGGTTTCACGCGGCGAGACTATGAAGGCTCGGTCTCGACGCTGTGCGCCGGCTGCGGCCACGACTCGATCTCCTCGGCGATCATCCAGGCGGTGTTCGAACTGGAGCTGCCGCCGCACCGGATCGCCAAGCTGTCGGGCATCGGCTGTTCGTCGAAGACCCCGGACTATTTCCTGGGCGCCAGCCACGGCTTCAACACCGTGCACGGCCGCATGCCCTCGGTGCTGACCGGGGCAAATCTTGCCAACAAGGATCTGATCTATCTCGGGGTTTCCGGGGATGGCGACAGCGCCTCCATCGGCCTCGGCCAGTTCGCCCACGCGGTGCGGCGCGGCGTCAACATGCTCTATATCGTGGAGAACAACGGCGTTTACGGCCTGACCAAGGGCCAATTCTCCGCGACCTCGGACAAGGGCTCGAAGTCCAAGAAGGGCGTGGTCAACCACGACGCGGGCATCGACCTGGTGGGCATGGCCCTGCAGCTGGGCGCGACCTTCGTGGGCCGCTCCTTCTCCGGCGACAAGGACCAGCTGGTGCCGCTGATCAAGGCGGGGCTGGCGCACAAGGGCGCGGCCTTCATCGACGTCATCAGCCCCTGTGTGCAGTTCAACAACCACGTCGGCTCCACCAAGAGCTTCGACTATGTGCGCGAGCACAACGAGGCGGTGAACCGGCTGGACGTGATTCCCGCGCGGGCGGCGATCGCCGTCGACTATGCGCCGGGCGCGACCGTGAAGGTGGCCCAACACGACGGCTCAGTCCTGTCGCTGCACAAACTGGCCGAGCTCTACAATCCCAATAATCGGGCCCAGGCGCTCGGCTACCTGCAGGCCCGCCAGGCGCGCGGGCAGGTGGTCACCGGCCTGCTCTACGTCGATCCGGAGGCCGCAGACCTGCACGATGCGCTGGATACGGTGGCGACGCCGCTCAACGAGCTCGACGGCGCGGCGCTGACGCCTGGCTCGGCGGCCCTGGCGAAGATCAACGCCGGCCTGCGCTGAGGCGCTAGGAAGCGACGACCTCGGTCAAGGCCAGCGGCGTCACACCGGTCCCGTCCAGGGTGGCGTCATCGAAGCGCGTGGGCAGCATGCGTCCGCCCGGAAGCTCCAGCGCGCCGATGTCCGCGCCGCGCAGATTGGCGTGCGCCAGCTTGGCGCCGACGAAGGACGCGCCGCGCAGGTCGGCGCCACGGAAGTTGGCATGGCGCAGGTCCGCGCCGTCGAAGACCGCCCCTTGAAGCTGGCTGCGGGAGAAGTCGACCGAAACGCCGATCGCCTTGGGGGCGGCCAGGCCGCTCAGGATGCGGTCCCGGAAGGCGCCGGCCACGACCCGCAGGTCCAGGCCGTCCAGGCGCCCGCGCTCACCGCGCGCCCCGCCGGTCTCGACCCAACGCTCAGCGGCATCGAGGATGGCCTTGATGTCGCCGGCGCTGCCGAAGGCCGCCGAGGTCGCGTCGATCACGCAACCTTCCAGCCTGTCGGCTGACAGGTTGAGGCCGGAGACGTCGACGCCGGTCAGGATCGCGCCGCGCAGCGTGGCGCCGTCCAGGCGCGCGCCGTGCAGGTCCGCGCCTTCGAGGTTGGCGTCGGTGAGATTGGCGTTGCGCAGGTTGGCGTTGCGAAGTTTCGCGCCGCGCATGGAGCAGTTGGTGAAGTCCACGCCCAGGGCGACCAGATCCTCCATCCGCGCGCGGTCGAGGCTGGAGCCCTGCAAGCCAGCTCGCTCGCCTATCGAGCCGATGCCGTGGGCCGCGTCGCTGGCGACCAGCATGGCCGCGCGCAGGTCCGCCTCTTCGAGGATCGCGCCGGCCAGCCGGGCGCCGCCGAGGGTTGTCCCGCGCAGGTCCGCCCAGCGCAGGGTCGCATCGCGGAAATCGCAACGGTTCAGGGCGGCGCAATAGAAGACGGCCCGCGTCAGGTCGGAACCGGCGAAGGTGCTGCCGCACAGGTCCGAGCCCGTGAAGTCGATGTCCATCAGGCGCCGATGGTCGCAGCGCATCTGCTGGGCCACCACGTAGCGCGGGACTTCCCGCCCGACGCCCACGCGCAGGGCGATGAACCGCTCATGCCCGCGGATCATCGACGCGAACTCAGTCGCATCGATGGCGCGCGGACGCGGGGTCAAGGGGGCGCGGACGACCATGGACATGACGCCCTTTTGCGCCAAGCTTGACTAATCCAAGGTCAAGGCCGGGGACAATTCCTGGAAAATCTCGTCTTGCGACGAATTTGCCGCGCCTGGGATGGCCGTTGACCGCCGCGCGCCGGGTCGCCTATGACCGGGCCACTCTTTGGGGAGTAGCCGGCCTCGTATCCAGAGGCGCTCGCGTCAACACAATTGGCCCCGATCCATCTTTGGGTTTGGGGCTGTGGCGCAGCGGTCAGTCCGACTTGGCGAGACCAATGGGTTCGGCGTTCGCACCAGGGTTGGGCGAGGTCGCCGATCCCTTGGCTCGTGCGCCCAACCCCTTGAAGAGTGTCGATGAACTCGTTGATTTTGCCAGTTATCCTTCTGCTCGTGTCCGCGGCGGTGATCTATCTCGCCTGCGAGGTCTTCGTGAACGGGGTGGAGTGGGTTGGCCGCCGTTTTGCGGTGGGGGAGCAGGCGACCGGCTCGATCCTGGCGGCGTTCGGCACCGCCTTGCCGGAGAGCGTCGTCACCTTCGTGGCCGTGGTGTTCGGCGCGACGGCCGCCCAGAAACAGATCGGGGTCGGCGCGGCGCTGGGCGGGCCGCTGGTGCTGTCGACCATCGCCTACGCGACGGTGGGCATCATACTGATCCTCTGCCGCACCCAACTTCCCAAGACCGCGGCGATCCGCAGCGATTTCAGGAACCTCAGCCGCGACCAGGGTTGGTTCCTGGTCATCTTCGCCGCGAAGATCGCGCTCGGCCTGGTCGCCTTCGCCTTCAAACCCTGGCTGGGCGTGCTCTTCCTGGCCGCCTATGGCGCCTACTTCTGGAAGGAGATGCGCGGCAGCAGCGACATCGAGGAGGAGGAGCTTGAGCCTCTGAAACTGATGCCACACACGGCCGAGCCGCCGACCTGGGCCGCCGTCGTCCAGACCGCGGTCGCCCTGGTTGTGATCTTTGGCGCGAGCCACCTGTTCGTGAAGCAGCTCGACGTCCTGGGGCCGGCCCTTGGGATAAAGCCGCAGCTTCTGGCCCTACTGCTCAGCCCGATCGCCACCGAGCTGCCGGAGACGCTCAACGCGATCATCTGGGTGCGCCAGGGCAAGCATCGCCTGGCGCTGGCCAATATCTCCGGCGCGATGATGATCCAGGCGACCGTGCCGACGGCGTTTGGCCTGTTCTTCACCCCCTGGATCCTCGACCCGTCGCTGCTGATCGGCGCCGGGGTCACGGCGTTGGCGGTGGCGGCCATGTTCATCGCCTTCCGCCGCGGTTTCATCTCCCGGGTGTTCCTGACGGCGATGGCCGGCTTCTACGTCCTCTTCGCGGCGATTATCGTGGCGTTCCGGCTGGGGTAGCGGCGTGTGCCCGTCGTCTTGGCCGAGGCCGGTCTTGCGAAATCCTCGTCTTCGAGCCTGGCGGACCTTCCGCCGATCCGTGTTACCCCAGGCGCGCGAATGCGATCTGCTGGGGGGCGGCATGGACGAGGATCTCGAGACACGAGTCGCCAGGCAGTTCTCGTCGCTCTACCTGACCCTCGTCAGCGTCCTGGTCGGGCTGGTGCTCGCCGACCTCTTCGGCCAAGTCCATGAGCGGATGGTCCTTTGGCCGCTGACGCTGGAGACGATCCGCACCTGGTGCCAGATCCTGGGCAATACCCTTGTGGCGCTTTCGGCCTGGATTACCTACTCGCACCTCGGCCTGCTTCGGAAGCGGCTGCCGACGATATGGGATACGCTGGACGCCATTCTGGTCCTGGTCACCATCCCGCTGAACGCCGCGACCGGCCGGCATGAGGCCGCGGCCTATTTCTTCTGGGCCGCCGTCTACTGCCTGCTTGGCATATCCGCGGTGCGCATGAATCTTCGGCAGGCGACGCGCGAGCCGGCCCTTGCGCACCTGCCGCGGCTCGGCCGGTTCGGCGGGCCCTACACCTTTCTCTACCTCGGCGTGCCGAGCTATCTGGCGGTCGCGGTCGCATCCTATCTTCATCTGGCGCCTCCGCTGTTGGAAGTCGCCGCCGCCGCTTTGGGGCCGGTCGCCGGCGTGCTGGTCGCGATCCTCTTCATGCGCGAGTGGCGCGTCGCGGTCCTGCAAACTCAGCCCGTGAGACCGTCGGACGCCGGCTAGGCCTTGGCCAGTTCGCCGATCACGAAGGCGTCCTCGCCGTCGCGGACCAGGCCCTCGAGCACGTCGGGCAGGTCGTGCGGGTCGACGATCAGCATCAGGCCGACGCCGCAGTTGAAGGTGCGGCGCAGCTCTAAGTCCGAGACGCCGCCCACCTCCTGCAGCCAGCCGAACACCGGCGGCGGGACCCAGGCGTTCCAGTCGAAGCGGGCGACCAAGCCCTCGGCGATGGCCCGCGGCGGATTCTCGATCAGGCCGCCGCCGGTGATGTGCGCCAGGCCCTCGACGCGGCCGGCCTTCAGGTGGGGCAGGACGGTCTTCACATAGATCCGCGTGGGGGCGAGCAGGGCTTGCGCCAGCGTCTTGCCGTCCTCGAACGGGGCGGGCGCGTCCCAAGCGAGGCCCGACCGCTCGACGATACGGCGGACGAGGGAGTAGCCGTTGGAATGCGGGCCGCTGGAGCCCAGGCCGAGCAGGATATCGCCGGGCTTTTGGACGCCCAGGCGCGGCAGCACCTTGTCGCGGTCGACGGCGCCGACGCAGAAGCCCGCCATGTCGTAGTCGCCCTCGGCGTACATGCCGGGCATCTCGGCGGTTTCGCCGCCCACCAACGCGCAGTTGGCCTGGCGGCAGCCCTCGGCGATACCGGCGACGACGGCCGCAGCGGCGTCCACGTCCAGCTTCCCGGTGGCGTAATAATCGAGGAACATCAGGGGCTCGGCGCCCTGGGCCAGGAGGTCGTTGACGCACATTCCGACCAGATCGATGCCGACGCTGTCGTGGATGCCGGTCTCAATGGCCACCTTCAGCTTGGTGCCCACCCCGTCGGTGGTGGTGACCAGCAGGGGATCGTCATAGCCCGCCGCCTTCAGGTCGAAGAGCGCGCCGAAGCCGCCCAGTGACGCCTCCGCGCCCGCTCGGCGGGTGGACTTGGCCAGGGGCTTGATACGCTCGACGAGGGCGTTCCCGGCGTCGATATCGACGCCGGCCTGGGCATAGGTGAGGCCATTGGGCCGCTCGGACATGACACGCTTTCGACAGAAAAACTCGGCTCGGGCAACGCAGGCTTGCAGACTCGCCGCCTCGCAGGGCTATAGCTAGTCGATGACTCCGATTACGACCACCGCGGAACTGGCGGTGTTTTGCGAGAAGCTCAAGGGCCAGCCGTTCGTCGCCGTGGACACCGAGTTCATGCGTGAGACGACATACTGGCCAAAGCTGTGCCTGATCCAGGCCGCCGGCGCCAATGGCGTCGAGGCCTGCATCGACCCACTGTCCGAGGAAATCGACCTCGAGCCTTTCCTGCAGATCATGCGCGACAGGTCGATCCTGAAGGTGTTTCACGCCGCG
>NZ_DATAPY010000134.1:0-26569 GCF_036264965.1 Phenylobacterium sp. | reverse complement strand
ATGGTTCCCAGCCAGCCGCCGCCCCACACCCAGTGGGCGATCGGGCAGTAGACCAGCAGCAGCCAGGCGCCCATGAAGGCGAGGAAGGCGGTGAACTTCATGCGATCGGCCAAGGCCCCGGCGATCAGGGCCGGGGTGATGATCGCGAAGGTCATCTGGAAGAACATGTAGACGGACTCAGGGATCGTCGCGGCCAGCGTGCTGGTCGAGTTGAGCCCCATCGGTCCGAGCAGCAGGTACTTCACCCCGCCGATGAGGGCGTTGTTCTTGCCCCCGTCGGTGAAGGCGATGGAGTAGCCGATGATCATCCAAAGCACGGTGATCAGGGCGGTCGCCGCGAAGCTCTGGGCCAGGGTGGCCAGGATGTTCTTCTTGCGCACCATGCCGGCGTAGAAGAGCGCCAGGCCCGGGATGGTCATCATCAGGACCAGCACCGAGGAGGTGAGCATCCAGGCGGTGTCGCCGGTGTCGATCTTCGGCGCGGCCGGCGCCGCGGCGGGAACGGCGGCCGGAGCTGCTGCAGCGGCAGGCGCTGCTGCGGCGGCGTCAGGCGCAGCGGGAGCTGCTGCGGCGGCTGCCGGCGCGGCCGGCGCGGGCGTGGTCTGTGCGATCGCGGAGCCGGCGAACGGACCCCCGATCACGGCGGCGGCGAGCGCGAGCCCTGCCAGCCTTTTCAATCCGATAAGCTTCATGGCTGTCATGTCCCCTTGATTTTTTGACCGCTAGAGCGCCGCGGCGCCGGTTTCGCCGGTCCGGATGCGCACGGCGTCCTCGACATTGAGGACGAAGATCTTGCCGTCGCCGATTTTGCCCGTGGCCGCGGCGGCCTTGACCGCCTCGACCGCCTTGCCGACGGCGGCGTCGTCGACGACCGCCTCCAGTTTCACCTTGGGCAGGAAATTCACCTGGTACTCAGCGCCCCGGTAAATCTCGGTCTGCCCCTTTTGCCGGCCGTAGCCTTTGACTTCCGAAACCGTCAGGCCCTCGACACCGGCGCCGACGAGCGCTTCGCGCACGTCGTCCAGCTTGAAGGGTTTGACGATCGCCATGATCAGTTTCATCCGCTCGCTCCCGCGCGGTCCTTGAGGCTGGACCGGCCGTCTATGTTGACTTGGCGCCGCTGCGAATTGTCCCCATCCCCGTCTCGCAGCGGTCGGCAGACGCTATCGGCGCGGGACCGGGGCGCGGCCGCATGGGGTGGGGAAGCTGGGCAAGAAGGCGGCGGGCGCCCGATTCCTGAGCGCCCCAGGCGGCGGGCGCCCAGAGTTTGGGCGATTGAGCCGTCCAGCGGGTTCGTTTTAAGGTGATGACGCCGTCTTCACGAACGCGTGACCTGGAAACCTAGCCTCCGACACGCGTAGGACACGGCGAACCCACATGGTACGTGCGCGTTCCCAAGACCAGTTTGAATTCAGACCGAGGACCTGATGCCGATCCATCGTTTGCTGACCGCGGCCGCGGCCGTTACCCTGCTCGCCGGGGCCGCCATGGCCCAGACCCCGGCGCCTGCCGCGCCGCCCGCCGCCCCGTCAGCGGCAGTTGCGAAACTGATCCCGACCGGCGACCTCAGCACGACGCTGCGGGCCTCGCCCAATTTCACGGTCTTCGTGAAGGCGCTGGACGCCACCAACCTGTCGAGCCTGTTGAAGTCGAGCCCCGGCCTGACGGTGTTCGCGCCGACCGACGCGGCCTTCCCGCAGTCGAAGCTGGACAGCCTGATGGCCGACAAGCCGGGCCTGCAGAAGTTCCTGCTGCACTACATCATTAACGCCAAGATCGACTCGTCGAAGATCAAGGGCGCGCACGGCGGCCTGCCGAGCGGAGCGGGCGATAAGATCGTCGTCGACGGCACCGCCGCGGACGGCACGCTGAAGGCCGACAACGCCACCATCATCCAGGCCGACGTGATGGCCTCGAACGGCATCATCCACGTGATCGACGCCCTGATGGTCGCGGGCTCGGTGCCCGAGACCCTGCCGGAGCCGCCGCCGGAAGCTGCGCCGGCGACCGCGCCGGAGCCCACCCCCGCGGCGAAGCCCCCCGCGAAGAAGAAGAAATGAACCTTCACCGGCGTGGGGCTTTCTAGTTGCTGACGAAGGCAACCGGAGACCACGCCATGAAGATCGCCACCCTGATCACTGCCGTCGCCGCGACCGCCCTCATCGGCGGCGCGGCGTACGCGCAGCAGAGCACGACCACCACCACAACGGCTGCGCCCCCTGCGCCCTCCGCGACGGGCGCTGCGGTTTCGACCTCGGTGACCACCACGGACCCGGCGACGGGCGCCTCGGTGACCAACACGCTGACCACCAACGGCCCGGTCCCCGACACCAAGGAAAACCGCGCCAAGTACGGCCAGCCCATGTCGCAGGCCGGCAAGCGCACCCCGGCCAAGGGTAACTAGGCCAAACACTGTCGATTTCCGCCCCTTAGGGCGGGTTGAAGCCGAGGTCGGCGGGCCCTATGGTCCGCCGACTTTTTTTGCGCCTGCGAACAAGCCTCAACCAGCCCAGCCCCATGCCCGACAAGCCACTTTCGTTTCAGGACCTGATCCTGAAGCTGCACGAATATTGGGGCGCGCAAGGCTGCGTGATCCTGCAGCCGCACGACATCGAGGTCGGCGCCGGAACCCTGCATCCGGCGACGGTGCTGCGGGCTCTGGGCCCCAAGCCCTGGCGGGCGGCCTATGTGCAGCCCTCGCGCCGCCCGGCCGACGGCCGCTATGGCGAGAACCCCAACCGACTGCAGCACTATTACCAGTACCAGGTGATCCTGAAACCGAACCCGGAGAACCTGCAGGACCTCTACCTGGGCAGTCTGAACGCCATCGGCCTCGACACCCGTCTGCACGACATCCGCTTCGTCGAGGATGACTGGGAGAACCCGACCGTCGGCGCCTGGGGCCTCGGCTGGGAGGTCTGGTGCGACGGGATGGAGGTGACGCAGTACACCTACTTCCAGCAGGTGGGCGGCCTGGACGTGTGGCCGGTGGCCGGCGAGCTGACCTATGGTCTGGAGCGCCTGGCCATGTATCTGCAGGGCGTCGACCACTTCACGCAGCTGGCCTTCAACGACCCTGACGGGCCGGCGCCCATGACCTATGGCGACGTCTTCCTGGAGAACGAGCGCCAGCAGTCGGAGGCCAATTTCCACGGCTATGACGTCGACATGCTGAAGCGCGAGTTCGAGGACATGGAGGCCGAGGTTCCACGCCTGCTGGCGCTCAAGGGGCCGCAGGGCCAGGCGATCGTGCTGCCGGCCTACGACCATGTGCTCAAGGCCAGCCACCTGTTTAACAAGATGGATTCGCGCGGCGCCATCGCCGTCGCCGAGCGCCAGAGCTACATCGGCCGCATCCGCGACCTGACCAAGATGTGCGCCGAAGCCTGGGTCGCCAACGAAGGCGGGAACGGCTGACCATGCCGCAGCTGTTGCTTGAACTGTTCTCCGAAGAGATCCCTGCGCGCATGCAGGCGAATGCGGCGCGTGACCTAGAGCGGATGGCCCGTGAAAAGCTGGCGGCCGAAGGGCTGTTGCCCGAAGCGCTGAAGACCTTCGCCGGCCCACGGCGGCTGACCCTGATCGCCGAAGGCCTGCCGGCCGCCCAGAGCGATCGGCATGAGGAACGCAAAGGCCCCCGCGTGGGCTCGCCCGACCAGGCCATCGAGGGCTTCCTGCGCTCCACGGGCCTGACGCGCGACCAGTTGACCGAGCGCGACGGCGTCTATTTCGCCCACCTGCACAAGGCCGGACGTCCGACCGCCGAGATCGTGGCCGAGATGGTCGACGACATCGTGCGGAACTTCCCCTGGCCGAAGTCGATGACCTGGGGCCGCGGCACGCTGAAGTGGGTGCGGCCGCTGAAGCGCATCCTCTGCGTTTTCGACGGCGAGGTCGTGCCGTTCTCCATCGATGGCCTCGACAGCGGCGACGCCACCGAGGGCCATCGGTTCATGGGCGACGCCCAGCCGTTCCGGGCCCGCGACTTCGACCAGTACGCCGATGGCCTGGCGCGCCATTTCGTGGTCCTCGACCCCGAGGAGCGCAAAGAGCGGATCATGGATGCGGCGCGCACCCTCTGCTTCGCGCGAAACCTTGAGCTGGTGGAAGACGAGGGCCTGCTGGACGAGGTCGCCGGCCTCGCCGAGTGGCCGACGCCGATCCTGGGCGACATGGACCCGGATTTCCTCGACCTGCCGCGGGAGGTGATCCGCACCTCCATGCGCACGCACCAGAAGTATTTCGCGGTGCGCGACCCCAAGTCGGGGTTCCTCGCGCCGCATTTCGTGACCGTCGCCAACATCGAGGCGCCGGATGGCGGCAAGGCGATCGCGGCCGGCAACGCCAAGGTGCTGTCGGCCCGCCTCTCCGACGCGCGGTTCTTCTGGGACGAAGACCTGAAGGTCCGCCTGGAGGATCGCCTGGAGAAACTGAAGGGCGTCACCTTCCACGCCAAGCTCGGGACCATGTTCGAGCGGGTGGAGCGGATCGCCGCCCTGGCCGGCGAACTGGCGGCCTATGCCGGGGCGGACAAGGCGCTGGCCGAGCAGGCCGCGCGGCTCTGCAAGTCGGATCTGGTCAGCGGCATGGTGGGCGAGTTCCCCGAGCTGCAGGGGATCATGGGCGGTTATTACGCGGAGAAGGAGGGCCTCGATCCGGAGGTCGCCGACGCCATCCGCAGCCACTATCGCCCGCAGGGTCCGACCGACGACGTGCCGGTACAGGCCATCGCGGCGACCGTGGCGCTCGCCGACAAGCTCGACACCCTGGTCAGCTTCTTCGCCATCGACGAGAAGCCCACCGGCAGCCGCGACCCCTATGCCCTGCGTCGTGCCGCCCTGGGCGTGATCCGCATTCTGTTGGCGACGCGGGCGCGTCTGCCACTGCGCAAGTTCGCCAGCGACGACCTCATCGCCTTCTTCGCCGATCGCCTGAAGGTGCTCCTGCGCGAGCAGCGCGAACGGCACGACCTCGTCGACGCGGTGTTCGCGCTCGGCGACGACGATATCGTGCGGATCGTTTCCAAGGTGAACGCGCTTTCCGGTTTCCTCGGGACCGAGGACGGCAAGAACCTGCTGGCCGGCTACAAGCGCGCGGTGAATATCCTCAAGGCCGAAGAGAAGAAGGGCGCGCTGCCGAGCGGTGAGCCCAACGCCTCGGCGCCGGGCGAGGAGGGCGCGCTGACCAACGCCGTCGGCCATATGGAGGTCGAGGTCGGCAAGGCGTTGGACAAGGAAGACTACGCCGCCGCCATGCGCGAGCTCGCCCTGTTGCGCGAGCCGGTGGACGCCTTCTTTGACAAGGTCTTAGTGAACTCCGATGTACCTGCGGAACGGGAAAACCGGCTCCGGCTTCTGATCAAGGTGCGCGACGCGATGGGCCGCGTGGCGGACTTCGGCCAGATCACCGGCTAACGACGAGGGACTTTATCCATGGCGGCCGAGACGATGACCAAGACGCGCTGGGTCTACGCCTTTGGCGGCGGGCGCGCGGACGGCGACGCCTCGATGAAGAACCTGCTGGGCGGCAAGGGCGCGAACCTAGCCGAGATGTCGTCGCTGGGCCTGCCGGTGCCGCCGGGGTTCACGATCACCACCGAGGCCTGCGTCCACTACTACGCCAACGACAAGCGCTATCCGGCCGAACTCGAAGCCGAGGTGGCGACGGCGCTGAAGATCGTCGAGCAGCAGACCGGCAAGGTGTTCGGCGACCCGGCCAATCCGCTGCTGGTCTCCGTGCGCTCCGGCGCGCGGGCCTCGATGCCCGGCATGATGGACACGGTGCTGAACCTCGGCCTCAACGACCAGACGGTCGAGGGCCTGGCCAAGCTGGCCGGCGACCGGCGCTTCGCCTTCGACAGCTACCGCCGTTTCATCCAGATGTACTCGAACGTGGTCCTCGACCTGGATCATCATATGTTCGAGGAAATCCTTGATGAGCATAAGGAAAGGCTCGACGTCACCGTCGACACCGCGCTTTCCGCCGACGACTGGGAGGCCGTGGTCCGCGACTACAAGAAGGCCGTCGAGGGCGAGCTCGGCGAAGCCTTCCCGCAGGACCCGCAGGCCCAGCTCTGGGGCGCGGTCGGCGCGGTCTTCGCCAGCTGGATGAACGACCGGGCGAAATTCTATCGCCGGATGCACGACATCCCGGAAAGCTGGGGCACGGCGGTCAACGTCCAGTCGATGGTGTTCGGCAACATGGGCGAGACCTCGGCCACGGGCGTCGCCTTCACCCGCAATCCGTCCACCGGCGAGAACCGGCTCTACGGTGAGTTCCTGATCAACGCCCAGGGCGAGGACGTGGTGGCCGGCATCCGCACGCCCCAGGCGCTGACCAAGATCGCCCGTGAGGAAATGGGCGAGAAGAACCCCTCCATGGAAGAGGCGCTGCCGGAGGTGTTCGTCCAGTTCAAATCGGTCGTCGAGAAGCTCGAGACCCACTACCGCGACATGCAGGACATCGAGTTCACGGTCGAAAAAGGCCGGCTCTACATGCTGCAGACGCGCAATGGCAAGCGCACCGCCAAGGCCGCGCTGAAGGTCGCCGTCGACCTGGCGTCCGAGGGCCTGATCACCCGCGAAGAGGCGGTGATGCGGGTCGAGCCCGCGAGCCTCGACCAGCTGCTGCACCCGACCATCGACCCGACCTCCAACCGCGACGTGATCGCTACCGGCCTGCCGGCCTCGCCCGGTGCGGCCACCGGCAAGATCGTGTTCACCGCGGCGGAGGCTGAACTGCAGGGCGGTTCGGTCGGCGCGGTGATTCTGGTGCGCGAGGAGACCTCGCCGGAGGACATCCGCGGCATGGACGCCGCGCGCGGCATCGTCACGGCGCGCGGCGGCATGACGAGCCACGCGGCCGTGGTGGCCCGCGGCATGGGCCGCCCTTGCGTCTCCGGCGCCGGCGAGATCCACATCGACCACAAGGCCGGCGAGCTGCGCACCCGCGGCCGGGTGTTCCGCGCCGGCGACATCATCACCATCGACGGCTCGACCGGCGAAGTGCTGTCGGGCGCGGTGAAGATGATCGAGCCGGAGCTTAGCGGCGACTTCGCGACCCTGATGGAATGGGCCGACGGCGTGCGTCGCCTGAAGGTCCGGGCCAACGCCGAGACCGCGGTCGACGCCAAGACCGCGCGGCAGTTCGGCGCCGAGGGCATCGGCCTTTGCCGCACCGAGCACATGTTCTTCGACCCGGCGCGGATCGCCGCGGTGCGCGAGATGATCCTGGCCGATGACGAGGCCGGCCGCCGGCTGGCCCTGGCCAAGATCCTGCCCATGCAGCGCGACGACTTCGTCGAGCTGTTCGGGATCATGGAAGGCCTGCCGGTCACCATCCGCCTGCTCGACCCGCCGCTGCACGAGTTCCTTCCGCATACCGAGGAAGATGTCGCCGCAGTCGCCGAGGCCACCGGGCTCGACGCCGCGAAGTTGATGCGCCGGGCGCAGGAGCTGCACGAGGTGAACCCGATGCTGGGCCACCGCGGCTGCCGCCTCGGCGTTTCCTATCCCGAGATCTACGAGATGCAGGTGCGCGCGATCATCGAGGCGGCTTGCGAAGTGGCCGCCGCCGGCCGCCCCGCGCCGATCCCGGAGATCATGCACCCGCTGGTCGCCAAGGGCGAGGAGATGAAGTTCCTCCGTACCCTGACGGATCGCATCGCCAAGAAGGTGATCGCCGAGAAGGGCCGCGAGATCGAATACCTCGTGGGCACTATGGTCGAGCTGCCGCGCGCGGCGATCCGCGCCGGCGACCTGGCCGAAAACGCCGAGTTCTTCTCCTTCGGCACCAACGACCTGACCCAGACCACCTTCGGCATCAGCCGCGACGATTCGGGCCGGTTCCTGAACGCCTATATCGACAAGGGCATCTTCGAGAAGGACCCCTTCGTCAGCCTCGACCAGGAGGGCGTCGGCGACCTGATCCGCATCGCCGCCGAGCGCGGCCGGGCGGTGAAACCCAATATCAAGCTCGGCATCTGCGGCGAGCATGGCGGCGACCCGGCCTCGATCCAGTTCTGCGAGAGCGTCGGCCTGGACTACGTCTCCTGCTCGGCCTACCGCGTGCCCATCGCCCGCCTGGCCGCGGCGCAGGCCGCCATCGGTGAGCGCGAAAAGGACCGCTAGCTAGATTCCCGCTCATCCCGGCGAAGGCCGGGACGAGGTGAAGTTGGTGGGGCCCTCTAACGCCCGGCGTGCTGGCCGATCCAGGCGTCGACCTGCGGCAGGCGACGGATCTGGATGTCGGCGTTGTTGCGGATCCGCGCCAGCGCCACCTGCACCTCGCCCTGGGCGTCTGGCGGGATGTTCTTGGCGGCGAAGGCGCGCAGTTCTTCGGCCAGTTTGAGATCGTTCGAGCCCTCGGCCACGCGCGGCACGAAGGTCTGGCGGCCAAGCGTGTCCAGGGTCCGCGTGATCGCCGGCAGGTTGGCCAGGGTGAAACGCCAGGCGAGCTGCGGATGGAGCGCGGCCACCTCGCGCACCAGGGCCGGGGCCAGGTTGCTGGGCGCTTCGTCGGTGATCGACAGCTGAAGCACCTGCTCGGCCAGGGCCTCGTCCTCCACCGCCGCCAGATCGACGTAGAGATCGTTGCGCTCCAAAGGGTCCTTGGCAGCGAGGGCAAGGGCTCGGATCTGCTGGAAGGTCTGGGGGTCCGCGGTGCGCGCCGCGCCCACCAGCACCCACCGCCGCTCGTCCGCCGAGAGTCTCAACAGGTCGGTGTGGGAGGCCTCGAAGCGCCGGTGCGCCTCGGCCGCCACCTTCGGGTCGCCGAGCTGGCTCAGGGCCAGCAGCAGGGTCTCCCGCAACAGGGCGTCGGCGACGGACTCTCCGGGCCGCGCGTCGAAGCCGACGCGGGTAAGGGCCGGGGCCAGCACGCTGGAGGCCCAGGCGCGATAGGCGGCGCGGCGCGGACCGGCGGCGTAGTAACCGTCGAGGCCAGCCAGGGTGCGCGCCTGGCCGCGCCAGACCACCGCATCGGCGGCGCCGGGCAGGGCGGCGGTGAGCCGCAGATAGTTGCCGATGGGCGCCTGGCCGGCCATGCCCAGCGCCAGGCCGTCCTGCAGCAGGCCCAGCTGGTCGGCGGCGCTCACGCGGCCAAATGCATCGGCCAGCGGGGCGAAGGATGGGCCGTCGTAGATCACCCGGTAGTAGCCGAGCTGTCCCGCGTTGACGATGTCGCCGACCGAGCCGGCTTGCGGCGACGTGCGCGAGATGAACCGCTCTTTGGCGGGGCCGCCGCTCGCCGGCTGCAGCCGGATCGGCGCGCGCCAGGACAGGACCCGGGCGTCCATCGCCGCGAGGTCCATGCGGCTGGCGGCGATATTCACGCCCTGGACGATCACATCGTCGGTGAGCCGGGTTTCGGTGAGGGTCACGCCCGCCGAGCTGGAGGCCACATGCACCAGGGGCACGCCGGGCTGGGCGGTGAAGTCGCGGGCGACTTGCGAGACCGGCTTGCCGGCCGCCGCGTCGATAGCGCGCCACAGGTCCTCGCTGGTGGCGTTGCCGTAGGCGTGCTCGGCCAGATAGGCGCGCACGCCGGCCCGCCAGGCGTCGGGCCCGGCATAGGCTTCCAGCATGCGGATCACCGCCTCGCCCTTCTTATAGGTGATGGCGTCGAAGGCCTGTTCGGCCTGGGCCACGGTCGCCACCCGCTGCACGATCGGGTGAGTGCCGGTGCGCGAGTCCAGCAGCATGGCCTCGTCCTTGTCGCCGAGCGCGGTCAGCAGGGAGCGCCATTCCGGATGGAAGTGGTCGGTGGCCTTGGTGGCCATCCACGAGGCGAAGCCTTCGTTGAGCCACAGGTCATCCCACCAGGCCATGGTGACGAGGTCGCCGGACCACAGGTGAGCCATCTCGTGGGCGATGACGCGGTAGACGACCTCGCGGTCGCCGGCGCTGGAGAGCCGGGGATCGAAGACGACGTTGGTCTGGGAGAACAGGATCGCGCCCCAGTTCTCCATCGAGCCCGAGACGTCCCCCGGCGCGGCCACCAGGTCGAGCTTGGGCAGCGGGTACTTCTGGCCGAAGTAGTCGTTGTAGAACGGCAGGAGCTGGGCGGCGGTGTCGAGCGCATAGGTCGCCTGGGCGGTCTGGCCCTTGCGGACCACGACGCTGACCTTGATCCCGTCGACGTCGCGGCTGATCCGCTCCATGTCGCCGACGCCGAAGAACAGCAGATAGCTGCTCATCTTGGGCGTGGGCTGGAAGGAGACTTTTTTCAGGCCGTCGCCCGCGGGCTCGCTCGACGCTTCCGGCATGTTGGAGATCGCCATCTGGCTCCGCGGGACCACCGCGCGCAGGGTGAAGATCGCCTTCTTCGAAGGCTCGTCGAAGACCGGCAGGAACCGGCGCGCATCGGCCGGCTCGAACTGGGTGGTGAGCATGCGCCCGCCCGCATAGTCCACGTGGAAGAAGCCGGTCGCGCTGGCGGCGATCTTGCCGGAATAGTCGAGGGTCAGGACGTGGCGGCCGGGCGTCAGCGCATGGCCAGTCGCGAAGGCGGCGGTCTGGGTCTTGGAGTCGACGGCGGTCGTGGCGAGCGCGCCATCGATCTGCGCCTTGTCGATGGCGAGGTTGAGCGCGTTCAGCACCACCCGGTCGGTCCCGCGGCTGACGTCGATGGCGATGGTCTCATGGCCGGTGAAGATCAGCTTCTCAGGGTCCGGCGCGACGGTCAGGTCATAGCTCACCGGCTCGACGCCCGTCGGCAGCTGGGTCGGAACCGCGTTGGCGGCGAAGGCCGGCGCGGCGGCGAGCGCAGCCAGGAGGATGAGCAGGCGGCGCACGGCGCCTACCAGCTCCAGCCCTTGGCCGAGGCGCGGCAGCCACCGTCCTTCCAGCCTTTCCAGCCGCGGCCGCGCACCACGCGCCCGGCCGGTGCGCCCGTGGCCTCGCTGTCCTTCAGCACCTGCTGGCCGTTGACCCAGACGTCGGTGACGCCGGTGGCGTACTGCTGCGGCTTCACGAAGGTGGCGTGGTCGGTGACGGTCGCCGGATCGAACACCACCACGTCGGCGAAATAGCCGGTCTTCAACATGCCGCGATCGTGCAGGCCGAGATTGTGCGCCGGCAACGCGGCCAGGCGCCGCACGGCCTCGGGCAGGCTCAGCAGCTTCTCGTCGCGCGAATACTTGCCCAGCACGCGCACGAAGTTGCCGTAAGCGCGCGGGTGGGTGGACGACAGCAGGAAGACGCCCTCGGGCGCCTGGGCCGAGGCGTCGGAGCCGAAGCTGACCCAGGGCAGGGTCATCTGCTTGGCGACATTGGCCTCGTTCATCGAGGAATAGACCACCTGGATGCGGGTCCCATCGGCGATGATCAGATCGATGATGGTGTCCTCGGGGCTCGTGCCGCGTTCCTTGGCGACCTCGGCCAAGGTCTTGCCGGTGAGCGGCTTGAGAGCGGGGTTCTTGAAGCCGACCAGGAGCGTGCCTTCCGCGCCGCCGGCCTGACGGAAGGAATTCTCCCAATCCTTCGGGTGCTCCTCGCGCATCTCGGCGATCACCTTGGCGCGGGTGGCTGGGTCCTTCAGCCGTGCGATCCAGGCCTCAAGGCCGCCGGCCTGCACCCAGGTGGGCATGGCGGCGTCGAAGCCCGTGGACGAGGCCGCGTAAGTGTACATGTCGGCAGTGATCCGCTGGCCGCGCGCGCGGGCCGCCTCGATCCTGGCGATGAATTCGTCTTCCTTGGCCCAGTTGCCCTTGCCGGCGGTCTTCATGTGGAAGACCTCGGCCGGCGTCCCCGAGCGGCGCGAGATCTCGATCAGCTCGTCGGTGGCTTCGAAGAGATGGTCGCCCTCGGAACGCATGTGGCTGATGTAGATGCCGCCACAGCGGCCGGCCTCGGCGACGAGGGCGGCCAGTTCGTCGGTCTTGGCGAAGGTCGAGGGCGCGTAGATCAGCGCCGAGCCGACGTCCATGGCGCCGTCCTCCATGGCCTGGTCGACCAGCTTTTTCATCTGGGCCAGCTGTTCCGGCGAGGGTTGCACGTCGTCCTCGCCCAGGACATTCACCCGGATCGTGCCGGCCCCGACGAAGGAGGCGACATTGAGCGCGACGCCGCGCCGGGTCAGCGCCTCGAGGCCGCCGTCCAGGGTGGTCCAGGTGACCGGATATTTGACGTCGTGCTCGCGCTGCTCAGCCAGCTTGGCCATCTTCGGCGTCAGCGGTCCGATGGAGGAGCCTTCGCCCATCACTTCCAGCGTCACGCCCTGGCGCAGCTCCGACATGCCGCGCCCGTCGGCGATCAGGCTGTCCTCGGAGTGGGAGAGCATGTTGATGAAGCCGGGCGCCACGGCCTTGCCATGGGCGTCGATCTCGCGCTTGCCGTGGCCCGAGGCGTGCGGGCCGACGTAGGCGATGCGGTCGCCCCTGATCGCCACGTCGCCGCGGGCCGGCTGGCCGCCGGAGCCGTCGAGGATCTCGCCGCCGCGGATGACGACGTCGTAGCCGGGCGCTCTGGCTGCGCCGAGGCTGAGCGCAGCGGCCAGGACGGCCAGCGACGCAGTGGCGTAGGACTTCATAGGCGACTCCCCAGCTTTTCACTGGAGACTAGCGCGGTTTCTTCGTCCGTGTGCATCGGGGCCTGACAAGCGTCGCAATCTCTGGCCTCCTCGTCGCAACAGGAAACGGGGGAGCCGCAATGGCCCAGGGATTCGATCCGGCCGCCGCCACGGCCGCCTATCTCGCCACGTTGCCGCCGGAGGTTCACGCCAAGGCCACAGCCTACACCCAAGGCGGTCATTGTCTTTTGCTCTGGGGGACCCTGGTCTCCATCCTGGTGTCCTGGATCGTCATCAGGAGCGGAGTGCTGGTGCGCGCCCGCGCCGGCGTCGAGGCGAAGAAGCCGCGTCCCTGGCTCGCCGTGGCGGTCGTGGTGGTGGTCGACTCGATCATCGAGGGCCTGCTGTCCACGCCCTGGGACGCCTATGCCCACTGGTGGCGGGAGAAGAGTTATGGCCTGACCAGTCGGGCTTTCGGCGGCTGGTTCGGCGAGCACCTCCTCCTGATGGGCTTTGGCCTCATCCAGGGACTGATCCTGTTCTCGCTGCTCTACTGGGCGATCCGGCGGTTCCCGAAGACCTGGTGGCTGTGGAGCTCGGTGGGCGTGGTGTTCGCCTTCCTGGGTTTGTTCATCCTGCAGCTCACCGTGCTGGAGCCGCTGCTCAACAGCTACAAGCCGGCGCCGCCAGGCCCGGTCCGCGACACGGTCGTGGCCATGGCCAACCAGGTGGGCGTGCCGTCGGGCAAGATCCTGATCTACGACGGCTCCAAACAGTCCAACCGCTACACCGCCAACGCTGGCGGGTTCCTAGGTTTCGGACGCATCGCCATGAGCGACGTAATGTTCAAGAAGGACGCCGACCTGGCCGAGGTGAAGGGAGTGGTGGGCCACGAGATGGGCCACTATGTGCACGGCCACGTGCCGCTGGGAGCCCTTGAGTTCGGACTCGTGGCGCTGGCCGGCTTCTTCCTGCTGGACCGGATGTTCCCCTGGGCGGCGCGGCTGCTCGGCGCCAAGGGCGTGACCGGGCTGTCCGACCCGGCGGGCCTGCCGGTGGTGGCCGTGATCTTCGCCGTGTTGGCGCTGCTGGCGACGCCGCTGATCAACTCGATGTCCCGCTACACCGAGGCCGACGCCGACCATTTCAGTGTCGTGCATTTCAACGAGCCGGACGGCCTGGCCAAGGCGCTGGTCAAGACCATCGAATACAGGGCCGACAGCCCATCGGCCCTGGAGGAGTTCATCTTCTACGACCACCCCTCGGTCGGCCGGCGCGTGCGCGCGATGATGGACTGGAAGGCGGCGCATCCAAAGGATGCGACAACCGCTTCCCCGACGAAAGCCGGCGCCTAAGCTGAGCCGGAAGCCCCGCATTGAGTTGGCTCCCGATCCGCCCGATGGGCCCCGGCTTTGGCTGCTTCGCGCCGCCCTGCGGGTCGCCGGGATGAGCGGAGAGGTCAGCGCTTTCTGACGAACACCGTCCCGGCGGAGTAGCCGGCGCCGAAGGAGCAGATCAGGCCGGTCTCGCCGGGGACGAAGTCGTCGTTGGCGCGGTGGAAGGCGATGATCGAGCCGGCCGAAGAGGTGTTGGCGAACTCGTCGAGGATGATGACGTTCTCGCTGGGCGTGGGCTCACGGCCCAGCACGCGTTTGCCGATCATCTCGTTCATGTTGATGTTGGCTTGGTGCAGCCACATCCGCTTCAGGCCATGTGGGTCGACCCCGATGTCCTGCGCGTGCTCGACAATCATGTCGGAGACCATCGGCACCACCTCGCGGAACACCTTGCGGCCCTCCTGGACGAACAGCTTGTCGGCGTTTCCGACGCCGTCCGGCGCGGCGCGGTTCAGGAAGCCGAAGTTGTTGCGGATGTTGTTGGAGAACTGGGTCTTCAGCCGCGTGCCAAGGATGTCCCACCCGCCGGTGGCTTGAGCCTCGTCCTCGACAATCACGGCGGTGGCCACGTCGCCGAAGATGAAGTGGCTGTCGCGGTCGCGGAAGTTCAGGTGGCCAGAACAGATCTCCGGATTGACCATCAGAACCGCCTTGGCCGAACCGGAAGCCACGAAGTCGGCGGCGGTCTTGATGCCGAAGGTGGCTGAAGAGCAGGCGACGTTCATATCGAAGGCGAAGCCCTCAATGCCCAGCGCCTGCTGCACCTCGATGGCCATGGCCGGATAGGCGCGTTGCATGTTCGACGCCGCGCAGATCACCGCGGCGATATCGCTGGCCGGCTTGCCCCAGCGTTCGATCGCCTGTCTGGCCGCCTCGACCGCCATCTCGGCCAGCACCGACAGCTCCTCGTTGGAGCGTTCGGGAATGTTCGGACGCATGACGTCGGGGTCGACCAGGCCGGTCTTGTCGACCACGTAGCGGGCCTTGATGCCCGAGGCCTTTTCGATGAACTCGACCGATGAGGGCGTGAGCGCCGCGACGTCGCCGGCCTCTATGGCCGCCGCGTTGGCGGCGTTGAACCGCTCAACATAGGCGTTGAAGGTTTCCACCAGCTCGGCGTTCGAGAGGCTGTAGGGCGGCGTGTAGAGGCCGGTGGCGGCGATCACGGCTTGCGGCAAAGGACGTCTCCAGCGGCGAAGGGCGGAGTGATAGCACGCCCCGGCCGCCCGGGGTCTAGTTGCCCGCGAAGCACATACGGCGTTCGCCATATCAATAAGGCCGAACCGACAATCGCGGGCCGCGTTTGGAGCCGAACCCCACGCGGGTTGGGCTGTTCGTGTGACTTGTAAGGACGATTTGAGATGAAAGCTTTGATCACCGCCGCTTCGGCCCTGGCGCTGTGCGCCCTCATTCCGGAGGTCGCCTCAGCCCAGGCCGGCGCGGCCCCTGCGACCGTCATTAGCGGCCTGACCTACTACGGAACGCTTGGCTATGACGACACCTCGCTCAGCCACATCAATCTCGGCTCGATCCAGGCGCGGCTCGGCGCCCGCTATGGCCAATACTTTGGCGCCGAAGTCGAAGGCGCCTGGGGCGTGGCCGGCGACAAGATCAGCGTCGCGGGCGCCCCTGACGTCAAGATGAAGCAGGATAGCCAGGAGGCGATCTACGGCGTGGGTTTCCTGCCGATCTCGCCCAATATCGATCTGCTGGCGCGCGTCGGCTACGGCCACACATCCGGAACCGGCCCGGTCGCGGGCGTCACGCCAGGCCTGAAAGGCGACTCCTGGAACTTCGGCGTCGGCGGCCAGTACAGCTTCGACGGCAAGAACGGGGTGCGCCTCGATTACACCCGCGAAGACTTCCAGAACCGCGGCGTTGAGGACGCCAATGTCTGGTCTATCGCCTACGTCCGCAAGTTCTAGGGAAGCGACGATCAGCACAGACTGTGTCGGAGGGCCCTTTCACCTTGCCGTGGGCGAGGTGGGAGGGCTTTTCCTTGACCGGAACGGCTGGTCACCCCAGCTTCCCGGCGCATGAACGCCGCCGCCCTGATTCAACTCGCCATATCGGCCGGCGCTGTCGCCGCCATGGTTGGGCTGGCCGCCTTCGCAACCCGCGGCCGGCGCGCGCCGCCTCTGGATGAAGCTACGGCGCGTCGCTGGTTGGCCGATGAGTTTCCCGGCGTGACGATCGACCGCCTGTGGATCGGCGCGGACGGGTGCGGCGCCTTGGCCCGTTCGGGCGAGGCGGCCCTGGTTCTGTCGCGCATGGGCGATGGCTATTTCGCCCGGAAGATCGCCTGGACCGCCGCGGCTCACGCGCCGGTCAAGGACGGACGCCTCAGCCTGCCCCTGGCCGAATTCGCCGCGCCCAGGGCCGTGCTGGCGCTGAAGGCCTGGCCCCCGAAGGACGGGGCGGCATGAAGATCCCCACCGATCCGGTCACCCTGGCCACCCCGTTGTTCATCCTCACAGTGATCGGCGAGATCGTCCTGGCGCGTTTCGGCAAGGTGAAGGCGCATTACGAGACCCGTGACACCGCCACCTCGTTGACCATGGGCCTGTTCTCGACCCTGTCGGGCCTGCCGTTCGCCGGCGTCAGCTTCGCGGGGGCGATGTGGCTCTACCACCACCGGCTGTTCAACATCCCGATGACCGCCGCCTGGGCCTGGGTGCTGGTCTTCTTCGCCGAGGACCTGACGTACTACCTGTTCCACCGCTGGAGCCACGAGCGGCGCATCTGGTGGGCGGCGCACGTCAACCACCACTCCTCGCAGCACTACAACCTCTCGACGGCGCTTCGGCAGACCTGGACGGGCGGCGTGGCCGGGACTTGGGCGCTGTGGCTGCCGTTGTCGTTCCTGGGATTCCCGCCGGCCATGGTGGCCATCGAGAAGGGGATCAGCCTCGTCTACCAGTACTGGATCCACACCGAGGCGATCGGGCGGATGCCGCGGTGGTTCGAGGCGGTGTTCAACACGCCCAGCCATCACCGGGTCCACCACGCGCGCAACCCGTGCTACCTGGACAGCAACTACGCCGGCATCCTGATCATCTGGGACCGGATGTTCGGCACCTTCCAGCCGGAGCTGGACGATGAGGCGCCGCGCTACGGCCTGGTCCACAACCTGGGGGCCTTCAACCCGCTGCGCGTGGCCTTCCACGAGTGGGTCGCCATCGGCGCCGACCTGATCCGCCAGCCGCAACACGCGCTGGGCTGGCTGTTCGGCCCGCCTGGCTGGAGCCCCGACGGCAGCCGCGATACCTCGGCGAGCCTCAAGGCCGCGTGGGCGGCATGCCAGGCGCAGGCGGAGCGTGAGGCGGCCTAGCGGAAGAACCGCAGTTTCGGAGAAGCGCCGGCGCGAGGCGAAGACTAGGAACGGACCTGAGAAAACGGAGGTCCCTTTGAACAGCTTGATACGTCAAGGCCATCGCTGGCTGTCCGTCGCTTTCACGGTGGGTGTGGTCATAAACTTCGTCGTCTATTCGGTGCGGGGAAAGGATCACCCGCCGGCCTTCTGGGTGAACCTGCTGGCGCTGATCCCGGTTTTCCTGCTGCTGTTCAGCGGCCTGTACCTGTTCGTGCTGCCCTACATCGCCAGACGAGGACGCGCAAAGGCGTGAGGGCGTTCACTCCCGCAGCAGCGGCAGACTGAGGCCTGAGACCGGCCGCGCGCTCAGGATCTCGCGGCGGAAGCGGTAGAGTTCGGCGGGGCGGCCGCCGGTCTCGACGTCCATGCGGCCGAGGCCCTCGACCAGGTCGGCGCGCTCCAGGGCGCGGCGGAAGTTCTGCTTGTGCAGGGGCACGCCGGCGATGGCCTCGACCGCGCGCTGCAGGGCCGAGAGGGTGAAGGCCTCGGGCATCAGCTCGAAGACCACCGGGCGGTACTTGAGCTTGCCGCGCAGGCGGGAGACGGCGGTGGCCAGAATGCGCCGGTGATCCGACAGCATGGGTTCGCCCAGGGCCGCGGCCAGCGGCGCGGGCAGGGCGCCTTGCGCCTCGCCGCGGTCGCGGGCCGCCTCACGCGCCAGGCCGGCCTCGTAGAGCAGCTCATAGCGCTCCAGCACCCGCTCCTCGTTCCAGGGCGCGCCGTCGAGCGCGAAGGCCAGGCGGGCGCGGGCCAGTCGGCGGCCGTCGCCGCCGGCCCAGCGGCGCAGGGCGTGCTCGATCAGGGTCAGAGCCTCCGGCCGGCCTTCGCGCCAGTCCTCATAGGGAAAGAACCGCGTCCAGGGCCGCCATTCGGAGCCCGGCGCGTGGGTGTCGACGGCGGCGGTGGCGAGCGCCAGGTAACCCACCGAGATCACCCGGGCGTGGTCGCCGCTCGCGTCGCTCATCGGGCCCATGTCGGCCAGGGGCGCGTCGCGGCCCTTGTCGCCGAAGGTGTAGAGTTGCTCAACATAGCCCAGGGTGAAACGTGTCTGCTCGGTCACGAAGGCGCGCATGGCCAGCTCGAACGTGCGGTGGCCCTTGGGGTCAAAGGGGCCGAAGGGCAGGCCCTCCGCGCTGGCGCCCGGCGGGCGCACGGTCAGCACGACGGCGTCGTCCGCCTGGATGGCCACGACCACTGCCGATAGGCCGATGATCACCGCGCTGTCGGGGGCGATGCTCATTCGGTGTCGAAGGCGCCGGCGCCCGACGTATAGCCCGCGGCGTCGGACAGCACGTGGAACCGTTCCACATAGCGCGCCTGGGCCGCAGCCGGCGGCAAGGGGTCGATGATCAGGCTGTAGCCTCGCGGCGGGGCGTCGAAGAAGGCGAGGGACTCCTCGTGGGTGAAGCCCGCGAGTTGGGTCGCCTCGAAGAAGGCGCAGGCGCGGTCGGCGCGCTTGATCAGTTTCTTGATCTCCGCGGGCGTCTTGGCCGGCAGGCCGAAGCGCGTGTGGATGGCGTTCTCCAGCCGCTCCTCGAAGTCCTTGTAGTTCACGCCCAGCGCGGCCTTGAACGGCGAGATCATGTCCCCGATCACATACTCCGAGGCGTCATGCAGCAGGGCGGCCAGCCGCCAGCGCGGGGAGATGCCCGGCTGGATATGGGCGACAATCTCTTCGACCACCACCGAGTGCTGGGCGACCGAGAAGGCGTGCTGACCCAGGGTCTGGCCGTTCCAGCGGGCGACGCGGGCCAGGCCGTGGGCGATGTCCTCGATCTCGATATCCATGGGCGAGGGGTCGAGCAGGTCCAGCCGGCGGCCCGACAACATTCGTTGCCAGGCGCGGGGTTCCGGTTCTGAACGACGCAGCCCTTTCCTCACCGAAGCGTTCCCTCCACAGTCAAGCCAGTCACTGGCAAGGTCGTGACCTGACCCATGGCCTGGGAAAGATCAATCCGACGCTACGCGCTAGGGCGTCGAAGTTCACGTACGAGGAGCCGAAACGATGAGCTGGGCTCGGATCATGGCGCCACTATCCGGCGGAGCGGGCGACGCGGCCGCGGTGGCCGCCGCCGTCATGCTGGCCGAGCCTTTCCAGGCCGAGATGGCGGGCGTCTACACGCCGGCCGATGTGGCCGACGTCATGCCCTGGATGGGCGAGGGGTTCCTGGGCGGCGTGCAGACCACCGCGCTGGAGTCCCTGAAGGAAGCCGCCCAGGCCGGTGAGGCGAACGCGCGCGCCGCCATGGCGAAAGTCAGCTACGCCAAGAGCCGCTTTGTCGCCTTGCAGACCCCGGTCTGGGCCGGGCTTTCGGCCGAGAGCCGGCTTTCCGACGTCGTGGTGTTCACCTCGGACCCCGCACGGGGCCGTGGGCCCCTGGCCGAAGCCTTCCAGCAGATGCTGGCCGACGAACAGCGGCCGGTGTTGATCGCCCGAGACGGCCTGAAGATGGGCGGAACCGTCGCCGTGGCCTGGGATGGCGGCAAGGAAGCCAGCCGCGCGGCCCGCCTGGCGCTGCCCATGCTCGAGAAAGCGGCCAAGGTGGTGATCCTGGCCGCGCCCAAGGCCAGCTCGCGCAGTTTCGACGCCGGCCGGCTGAAATCCTACTATGCGGCCCGCGGCGTCGACGCTGCGGTCGACATCCTGCCCGACAGCGGAGACGCCGCGCCGCTGCTGCTCTACGCCGCGAAGAAAGCCGGAGCCGATATCCTGGTGGCCGGCGCCTTTGGCCACCCGCGACTTCAGGAGTTCATATTCGGCGGCACAACGCGCAGTCTGTTGAACTCCGACGAGCCTTCGCTGTTCTTATCTCACTAGCTCTCCAAGAGGACGTCCAATGACCCTGTCGCGCATCGTCATGCGGCTTGCCCGTAACCCTGGCACCGAGTTCTCCGGTGGCGACGATCATCGGGGCTATGCGCTGACCGCGCCCCTGACCGACGACGGCCATCTGGACGATGCGGCCTATGCCAAGACGAAGGACGCCTGCACCGTGCGCCGCTTCGCCCCCGACGAGGATCCGATGGACGGGCGGCTGATGAAGCGCGGCCAGCGCTGGTTCTTTGACTATGACGACGGCGACGTCGCCGACGACGAACAGCCGTTCCGCCTGGGCGAGCACCGCTTCGCAGTCGGCGAATACGTCAGCGTCACCGACGAGGACGGCCGGCCGCTGACCTATAAGGTCGTCGAGGTGCAGCCGGCGGCCTAGACCCCGCCGTTTTCGCGGACCAGACGCTTGACGTCCTCGGAAACATTGCGCCGATGGCCGTCGTGGACCTTGAAGACGGCGACGGTAATCGGGCCGGCCTTGGGCCCGCCGGCTTCGTAGCCAACCGTCTTCCAGCCGTCCTTCAGGTTGTCCTTGGCCAGGACATAGGTGGCGCGGAAGCCGCGCCGTTGCGGCGACAGGGCCTCGCCGCGCAGGCGCACGTCGCGGGCCACCCGCACGGTCGCCCCGTCCTCGCCGGCGTCGACGTGGACCATCCCGACGTTGACCTTGGCGTTGTCGTCATCGGCGCTGATGTGGATGCCCGGAAGGTTGATGTCCGCGTGATCGCCGTGATCGTCGCCTGCCGTGACCCCGATCTTGCCGTCGGTGTCGCCATCGTGGTCGCGATCCCGCTTCGCGTCGCGCATCTGGCTGACCGCATCCTCCGCAGCCTGCTTGGCGGCCTTGGCGGCGTCGGCGGCCGTGGCGCTGGAGGCCTTGGCGACGTTCTCTGCGGCCTTGGCTTCGGTGGCCTTGGCGGCTTCCTGTGCGGTCGGCACCTCGGTCTGCAGTTCCTGCTCGATGGGCTGCAGCGCGGCTTCGTAGGTAGTCGAGACCGGGATCAGGCGCAGCGACACCTGATCGCCTTCGCTGGTGACGTAGGTGCAGGTCTTCTTGTCGGGCGTGCTCCCGGTGAGCTTCAGGTCGCCGCGGTCGCTCGGGCAGTCGAGCGCCACGCGCGCCGCCACGGGCGTCCGTGGCGCGCAGGCCGCCACGCCAAGAGTGAGGCCGCAGGCCGAGAGGAGAAGCAGCGACTTCATAAAAGGGCTCCAGTCCGTTCCCGTTGGAATCTGACCGGAGCCCTTTCAAAAGGCGAGTGAATTCGACGTAACGCCCGTTACCCCGGGTTACAGTCTATTGCCCGGGACGCGAGCCCGCGCCTTCGCGCCGCGCCAGGAACGCCAGGCGTTCGAAGAGGTGCACGTCCTGCTCGTTCTTCAGGAGGGCGCCGTGCAGCGGCGGGATCAGCTTGGTGGGATCGCGCTCCTTCAGAGCGTCAGCGTCGATGTCCTCGACCATCAGCAGCTTCAGCCAGTCGAGCAACTCGGACGTCGAGGGCTTCTTCTTCAACCCCGGGACCTTGCGCATATCGTAGAAGATGCGCAGCGCCTCGGCGACCAGCTTCTGCTTGATATTCGGATAGTGCACCTCGACGATCTCGTTCATCGTCTCGGCCTCCGGGAAGCGGATGTAGTGGAAGAAGCAACGGCGCAGGAAGGCGTCGGGCAGCTCTTTCTCGTTGTTCGAGGTGATGATCACGATCGGGCGGACCTTGGCCTTGATCGTCTCGTCGGTCTCGTAAACGTAGAACTCCATCCGATCGAGTTCCTGCAGGAGGTCGTTCGGGAACTCGATGTCGGCCTTGTCGATCTCGTCGATCAGCAGGACAGGGCGCTTCTCCGCGGTGAACGCCTCCCAGAGCTTGCCCTTCTTGATGTAGTTCCTGACGTCCTTGACCCGCTCGTCGCCGAGCTGGCTGTCGCGCAGGCGGGTGACGGCGTCATACTCATAGAGGCCCTGCTGGGCCTTGGTCGTCGACTTGATGTGCCAGGTGATCAGGTTGGCGCCCAGCGCATTGGCGATCTCGTAGGCCAGCACCGTCTTGCCCGTGCCGGGCTCGCCCTTGATCAGCAACGGACGCTCCAGCGCCACGGCGGCGTTGACCGCCACCTTCAGGTCGTCGGTGGCTATGTAGTTCTCGGTGCCTTCGAAACGCTGGCTCATGGGGATCCCCGCGGTGGGCGTAGACGCCCAAGTTCGAACAGTTGTTTGTCTGCCGCAGCCTAAAGCCACGCGCGCGGCTTGCAAGCGGCTTTGCCCACAGACGCCTGCGACCCAAGCGCCGCCTGCGGGCCTCCGTTGTCGGGGCGCCAGATTCGGCGCTAGGTGAAGGTCGCAAGGAGGCGCCGCCGCTTTGAATCTCGCCATCCTCCAGGCCCGGATGAGCTCGTCGCGCCTGCCCGGCAAGGTGATGGCGCCGGTGCTGGGCGAACCGATGATCGGCCGGCAGGTGGAGCGGCTGCGCTGCTCCAACCGCATCGACGAGCTGATGGTGGCGACCAGCACCGATCCTTCCGACGACCCCTTGGCGGCCTATTGCGGGGTCCTCGGCGTGGAGGTCTTCCGCGGTCCGTTGGACGACGTTCTGGAGCGCTACCGCGCCGCCCTGGCGCGGCGTCCGCAGGCGGCGACGGTCGTGCGCCTGACCGCCGACTGCCCGTTGACAGATCCGGAGCTGATCGACCAGTTGATCGATCACCACCGCGACGTAGGCGCCGATTACACCTCGAACACGCTGGGAACGCGGACCTATCCCCATGGCTTGGACGCCGAGGTGATCCGCGCCGGCGCCCTGGTCGACGCCGCAGAGCGCGCCGACGACCCCTACGAACGCGAACATGTGACGCCTTACATCTACCGTCGGCCGGACGATTTCCGGCTGGCGGGCATTCAGCGCCACGAGTCGCTGGCCCAGTTGCGCTGGACCGTGGACGTGCCGACCGACCTGGTGTTCGTCCGCGACGTCTACGCCAAGCTCTATCCGCTCAAACCGGCCTTCACGACCGAGGACGTGGCGCGCTTGTCGCCGAACAGCGCCCCGGCGGTCACATGATCCTGCGCCGAGCCACCGCGGCCGATGCGCTGGACGTGCTGGCCTGGCGCAACGACCCACAGACGCGCGCCATGTCGCGCAGCCACGAGCCGATCGACGAGGCCGCGCACGGTGTCTGGTTCGCCAAGATGCTCGCCGACCCGAAGGTCATGCTGCTGATCGGCGAGACCGGGGCCGAGAAGCTGGGCATGGTGCGCTTCGACCACCTCGAGCCCACCGAGGTCTCTATCAACATCAATCCGGCGCACCGCGGCCACGGCCACGGCCATGCCCTGCTCAGCCAGGCCTTGGCGCAGGTCGATGGCGATGTCGCCGCGCTGGTGCAGGACGACAATCTGGCGAGCCGGCGGCTATTCGAACGGGCCGGGTTCGTGCTGCAAAGCCGGGCTGGCGGTCTGCGCCGCTACATCCGAACGGCTTAGCGCTCCGGCTTAGCTCGGACTTCGCCGCCGCGCCCGGTCTCCGAATAGCCCATGGACTGCAGATCGGCATCGGAAACGTCAGATGCTTGGAAGTCGGTGACATCGTCTTCGCCGCCTTCGACGGTGTCGGCGTCGCCCACCTGATCCAACCCTTCGATGTCACGCGCGCTCAAGCGGTCCTCGTTGTAACCGTCGTCGGGACCTTGGCCATCGAGGTCATCCTCGCGCTCCTCGGTGGCGGCGTGGAGGTCGAGTTCGCGGTCCTCCTCCGTGTCAGCGTCGCCGAAAGCGCCTTCGTCGAACTCGTCGGAATCGAGGGCTACAGCCTCGTCGTCGTCGCGGTCGCCGTCGGCCTGGGTCAGCTCGAGAAGGTCGGGCAATTCCTCGAAGGTCCGCCGTTCGCCGCGCTCGGCGGCCAGATCGAGGTTGTCTTCGTCGAAGACCTCGGAGCCGTCCTGCGGATCGGTGTCGCCGAAGGCGTCGGGCGGGTCGGGCATGGCGAGGCTCCTGGCACGCAGCGCCGCCGCGGCGCCGTCGGAGGATCAACCCCGATGCGGGCTCAGTGTTCCGCCACGAAGACGGCCAGCGCGTCGGCGACCTCGGCCATCACCGGCGCCCACCGGCCGAAGCCCGGGGGCAGGAAAACGCGGGTCTTGGGGTACCACGGATAGGCGGTTTGCTGTCCGAGACGGGGCCAGGCGCCGGGCGTGGAGATCAGGAAGGCCGGAGCGCCGCAGGCGCCGGCGATGTTCAGGGTGGCGTTGGAGAAGCCGACGATCAGGTCCATGGCGCAGCAGAGCGCCGCCACATCGTCCAGGTCCTGCTTCAGGTCGATCCCCGGCGGGGACCAGATCTCGACGCCGTAGTCGCGCCTGGCGGCCTCGATCTCCGGGGCGCAGTCGCCGTACTGCAGGTTGACGAAGGTCACGCCCTTCTGCGCCAGCACCGGCGCCCAGGTCTCGAAGGGCGAGAAGTAGCGATGGCGCGAGTCCCTGCTGACCGCGCTCTTCCAGAGGAGGCCGACCTTCAGGCCCGCCGGCGCGGCCTTGAGCGCCTTTTTCCAATGGGCGACGCGCTTCGGGTCGGCGGCCAGATAGCTCTCACGGGTCGGATAGGCGGTCACGGTGCGACGAAATTCGCGCATCAGAGACCCGATCGGCGTCCAGAGGTCGGCCGTGGCGCCCTCCTGCAGAGCCGGGACGACCCGCGTCAGGCGCCCGCCGACCACATAGGTGGCATGGGCGCTGACCTGCGCCTGCGGGAAGGCGCGCTGGAACATGGAGACCAGGCGGATCTCGACCGAGAGGATCAGCCGGCCTTCAGGGCCCAGTTCTTCGATGACGTCGGGCAGGACGTTGCCGAACAGCACCTCGTCGCCGAGGCCCTGCTCGCCGACAATCAGTAGGGTCTTGCCGGTCAGGTCGGCGCCGGGCGCCCAGCGGGGCAGGCTGACGGCGAAGTCGGTGCGGTCGTTGAACTGCGGGTTGAGGCGCGCCTCATAGTCGTCCCAGCCTTCGCCGGTGCGGCCAAGGTTGAGCAGGATCGTTGAGCGCGACAGGCGCATCATCTGGCGCTCGTCCTCGGCCAGGACGCCGCTCATCGCAGCCTCGCAATCCTCCAGCGCGCCGGCCGCGTCGCCCAAGAGCAGCTTGGCGTTGCCGCGGTTGTAGCGGGCTTTGGGGAAGGTCGGGTCCAGCCGCAGTGCTTCCTCGAAGAAGACCAGCGCGCTGGTGAAGTCGCCCTGGTCGGAGACCACCGTTCCCATGGTATTCCACAGCATGGCGATCTCCGGAGACTTGGTGATCGCCGGGCGCAGGATCTCGATCGCTTCGTCGTGGCGGCCCTGGTCGCGGATTGAACAGGCCAGGTTGTTGGAGCCTTCCGGATGGTTCGGGTAGCGCTCCAGGAAGAAGCGGAACAGAGCCTCCGACTGCGGCTTCATGCCCAGGCGGAAGGCCAGGCGGCCGAGGTCGTTGGCGACCTCGCCATGGTCGGGCAGCAGCTTCAGCGCCGCCTCATAGGCGTTGATCGAATTGGGGAAGTCGCCCGCCCGCTCCAGGGCGATGCCCAGGAGATACCAGCCGAACCCGCTGTGTTCGTCCTGTTCCAAGGCCTTGATGGCCCAATTGCAAGCGCCCCTGGCGTCCTCGGCGCGAATGGCGTCGACGGCCCGCTGCAGCATGGGCGCGGCGGCCATTGTCCGCAGCTCGGTGACGGCGCTGTTGAGCTTGGCCAGCGCGTCGTTGGAGCCGGCCTGGCCCATGGCGTCGACGGTGAGCCGCGCAGGTGTCGGCGCGGCGGCCAGCAGGGCGTAGGCCGAAGTGGCGCTTGGCGGGGCCTGACGCGGCATGGATGGGAGTCTCCGGCGAATGGACGACTCCTCGGCGAACATGGCTAACGGGAGCTTAAGGCTGCCGGTGAATTGATGAACATCGGCCGCCGGACGTGCGAATTGAGGCTCTGCAATGGGCCGTTAACCCGGCGCTGCCTAAGTGTTTCGTGCGCGCGGCCCGGCAGAAAGCGACTATGGGTCATTCGAATCGAAGACGCGGATTCGTAATGCGCTGGGATCGGGAGGCGGGCCTTGCCGCTAAAATTGTCGCTGAAGCCGGGTGAGAAGTTCGTCCTGAACGGGGCCGTGGTGCAGAACGGGGATCGCCGTGGCGTCCTTGTCCTGCAGAACAAGGCTTCCGTCCTTCGCGAGAAGGACATCATGCAGGAAGAGGAAGTGAACACCCCGGCGCGGCACATCTATTTCCCGGTGATGATGATGTACCTCGATGAGCCGGGGGCCGACAAATACTACGACGAATTCGTCCGCCGCATGACCGAGTTCATGAACGTGATCGGCAATCCCGCGGTCCTCACCGAGTGCGTGGAGATCTCGCGGAACTGCATGGAGCGCGAGTACTACAAGGCTCTGATGCGCTGTCGGAAATTGATGGAATACGAAGAGGAGCGGCTCGGGAATGTCCCTTCGAGCG
>NZ_DATAPY010000133.1:0-17469 GCF_036264965.1 Phenylobacterium sp. | reverse complement strand
GCAACAACGCCCCGGCGTCCGAGGTGATCACCCCGCCATCGAAGCCGGCCACCACAGATCGCCTCTCAACAGGTGCAAACTCGAACCGTTCTGCGCTACACTCTGCCTGCATCGGGGAACACCTCTGCTGACGGTTAAGTCTTTGTCGCAGAAGTATTTTCCCAGATTCAGAGCCCCGATGCACCTATTTCCGTGAGATATCCGGGCTAGCGGGTCGCCCCCGAAACCCAGAAGACCTCGGCCGCGCCCTTGTCGTTGGCGTATCGGGCCGCGACGAACAGCAGGTCCGAAAGCCGGTTCAGGTAGCGTAGCGCCGGTCCGCTGACCGGCTCTCCGGCCTCGATCAGGCGCACCGTCTCGCGTTCGGCCCGGCGGCAGACGGTGCGCGCCAGGTGAAGCGCGGCGGCGGCTTCCGTCCCGCCCGGCAGGACGAAGGACTTCAGCTCGGGCAGCTCAGCGTTCAACAGGTCGATCTCGCCCTCAATCCGCGCCACCTGATTGTCCAGGATCCTCAGGCGGGAGCCGGGCGCCTCATCGGCGGCGGCCGGCGTCGCCAGGTCCGCGCCGAGATCGAAGAGCTCGTTCTGCAGCCGCGCCAGCAGGGCGTCGAACGCGCCGGCGTCACGGGTATGGATCCGCGCCAGGCCCAAACACGCGTTGGTCTCGTCCACAGCGCCATAGGCCTCGACCCGCCCGTCGGCCTTGCTGACCTGCGCCCCACTGGCCAGCCGCGTCGTGCCGGCGTCGCCAGAGCGCGTATAGATCCGGTTGAGCGTCACCATGCGCCTAGTGCCGCGAGCGCCACAGAACGGCGCCGACGAGAATGGCGATGGCGATCGCCTGCATCACCACGCGTAGTCGCATCAGCTTGTTGGAATAGGACCGGCCGAATTCCCCACCGCGGAACAAGGAATAAATGCCGAAGGCAAGGACCGCTGACACCGCTAACAAGGCGGCCGGGATCAGGAAGCTGAAGATATCCATCCAACCATCTTAGGCCACGACGGACTTGCGAACCACCGACAACCGAGGTATGCGGCGCCTTCCCCAACCGTTGGTGAGCGCGTTCAGCGAGCCTAATTCGTTGAAGTGGTCGAAATTCGGCCCCACTCAGGGTGCAGTCGGGAAGACTACGTCCCCCGCAGCCCCAGCCAACCCTTGTTACGCGGAGAATCCGCCAACCGCTGGCAGACAGCTACCAGGTAACATGATATGTGAACGTGTTCACCGAACCGTGTCTGGACGCACGGGTCCGCGGAACCAAGCGAGAGAGGACGGCTCGGCCGTCAAAAATCCCCCAATGATGCACACCCAGATACACGCCGCAGACGACAACGCAATGAAGGCGCCGACTCGTCGCGCCCTCGCCAAGCAACAGACCCGCGCCAAGGTGCTCGCCGCCGCGCGTCGCCTGTTCAGCGAACAAGGTTATGAAGGCGCCACGATCCGCGACATCGCCGCGGCGGCCGGCATGTCGACTGGCGCGGTCTTCGCCAACTTCACCGACAAATCCGACCTGTTCCGCGAAATCATGCTGACCGACATGGCCGCGCTCGGCGAGGCCATGTCCGAGGCGGCGGCCCAGGGCAATGGCGTCGAGGACGCCCTGCTGCGGATCTTCACCGCCGGCTACCGTTTCTACCAGACCCAGCTTCCGCTCGCCCGCGCCGCGTTCAGCGTCGGCTGGTCGCCGGAAGACGGCCCGGCGTTGCGTAGCGCTCCGCCGGTGAAGGTCATGACCAATCTGATCGGCGCGCAGCTGGAGCGCGGCGAACAGAGCGGCGAACTGACCCAGGGCGCCGCCTCGCCGCTGCGCACCCAGATGCTGTTCGACGCCTACCTGGCCAACTACGACCAGGCGATCTTCCAGAGCTGGAGCCTCGATGCTCTGCAGGAACGTTCGCGCGATCAGATCAGCATCCTCCTGGCGGGCGCCCGGAGGAGCTAGGCTGTCGGCGACGTCTGATCTGGCATGACGACCCTACCCGTTGCGCCCCTGACTGATGAGATGACGGACGGCGGCGCCCTGGCGTCGCCGTCCGTCGCCGTGAGCGACTGCCCGCCCACCGCGCGTCAGACCCAGAAGGAAGCCACCCGCCGCCGCGTGCTCGCCGCCGCCAAGGAGCTCTTTGACAACCAGGGCTACGAAGGCACGACCATCCGCGAGATCGCCCGGCGCGCCGGCGTCTCTGTGGGCAGCGTCTTCACGACCTTCGACTCCAAGGGCGAAATCCTCAGCCAGGTGATGCAGGACCGTCTGGACGGGCTCTACGCCGAGCTCGACCGGGTGATGCCGCATCTGCGCGGCTCGACCCTGGACCGGCTGCGGACCATGTTCGCCATCCACTTCGCCTTCGAGTCGCGGCACACGCGTCTGTTCCTGGCTCATATCGCGGCTGCCTATGACTGGACCCTGCCGGCCAGCGCCAGGCCGATGGGCAAGACGCCGCGCCTGCAGGAGATCATCTGCGATTGCCTGATCAAGGGTGTGGCGGAGGGCGACGTCGATCGCCAGGTCGAGCCCCAGGAGATCGTCGACCTGCTGCTGGCGGCCTATGTCTGGGCCTACCGTCTGGCCGCCTGGAAAGGCGCGACCGCCGCGGAGATGACCACGGTCATGGACCGCCAGATCGAGCTGATCGCCGCCGGCTTCACGCCCCGCTAATTTACGCCCTCAAGCAGGCGCCGGGCGATCACCTGGGCCTGGATCTCGCCGGCGCCTTCGAAGATGTTGAGGATGCGCGCGTCGGCCAGCACGCGGCTGACCGGCTGCTCGACCGCGAACCCGGTCCCGCCGTGGATCTGCACGGCGTTGTCGGCCGCGGCCCAGGCAATGCGGGCGGCAACCAGCTTGGCCATGCCGGCTTCCAGATCGCAGCGGCGGCCTTCGTCCTTGGCGGCCGCAGCGAACCAGGCCAGGCGCCGCGCGCCCAAGAGCTCGGCGGCCATCATCGCCAGCTTGTTGGCTACGCGCGGGAAGACCGCCAGCGGCTCGCCGAACTGGCGGCGCTGCAGCGCATAGTCGAGCGCTAGGTCGAGCGCGTTCTGCCCGACCCCGATCGCCCGCGCGGCCGTCTGGATGCGGGCGCTCTCGAAGGTGGCCATCAGCTGGGAGAAGCCCTGGCCTTCCCGGCCGCCCAGGAGGTCGGAGTTCGCCACCTCGAAGCCGTCGAAGGCGATCTCGTATTCCTTCATGCCGCGATAGCCGATCACCGCGATCTCGCCGCCGCTCATGCCGGCCGCCGGGAACGGATCGGCGTCGGTTCCGCGCGGCTTGCCGGCCAGGAACATCGACAGGCCCCGATGGTCCTCGGACGCGGGGTCGGTGCGGACCAGCAGCGTCATCAGGTCGGCGCGGGCGGCGTGGGTGATCCAGGTCTTGGCGCCGGTGACCCGCCAGACCGCGCCGTCACGGACGGCGCGGGTGCGCAGCGAGCCCAGGTCCGAGCCCGCCTCGGGCTCGGTGAAGACGGCGGTCGGGATGATCGCGCCGGAGACGATGCCCGGCAGCAACCGGGCCTTCTGATCCTCGTTTCCGTGGGCCAGCAACAGCTCGGCGGCGATCTCCGAGCGGGTGCCCAGCGACCCCGCGCCGATGAAGCCCCGCGACAGGGCCTCCGTCACCACGCACATGGCGACCTTGCCCAGACCCGAACCGCCCCAGGCCTCCGGCGCCGTCAGGCCGAAGACGCCGAGCTCGCCCATTTCTTCGATCAACGGCAGCGGGATCAGCTCGTCGCGTAGGTGCCAGTCATGAGCGAAAGGCGTGATCCTTTCAGCGGCGAACGCCGCGAACTGGTCGCGGACCGCGTCCAGCGTTTCGTCCAGGCCGCTCGCTTCCAGTGAAGGTCGCCCACGCGCCTGGTCGAGCAGTTCGACGATACGGGTCTTCACGGCCTGGGAGGCGCCGGGCCGCAGGGCCGCGATCACCGGCTCCAGACGATGCGCCGAGACGCCCAGGTCGGTGGGCCGGAAGGTCTCACCCTGGTTCATCGGCAGACCGCCGGCGAGCTGGCTCAGGTATTCGAAGGCCAGCAATTGGGCCAGCAGGGCCTCGGCCTCACCGAACCGCTCTTGCGCCTCCAGCGCGCGGGCCCAGTGGGCGGTCTGACGCAGGGTCTCGGCATAGGCGGCCGCCCAGGCCAGGCCGTGCGCGGCGTGCTGCTCGGCGTCCAGCGCCGCGCGGTCGACGCGCCCGCCGGGGCCCACGCGCTCGGTCAGCGCGTCCTGCAGCTCGGCCGCCAGCATCTCGGCCTCGCGGCCGGCGCGGTCCAGCAGGTCGAGGAGGTCGGGCAGGACGAGGCTCATGCCCCGACTATAGGGGAAGCTTGCCATCCGTCGCATCGCACGGCTTTGCTGCGCGCCACAAAAAGGAAGAGGTCTCGCCCATGCTCGTCGTCCATCACCTCAACGACTCCCGCTCGCAGCGCATCCTGTGGCTGCTGGAGGAGCTCGGCGTTCCCTACGAGATCAAGCACTACGCCCGCGACGCGACCACCCGCCTGGCTCCGCCCGAGCTGAAGGCGGTGCATCCGCTGGGCAAGAGCCCGGTGATCACCGACGGCGACATCACCATCGCCGAGTCCGGCGCCATCGTGGACTACATCCATCGCAAGTACGGCCAGGGCCGACTGGGCGCGCCGGCCAGCGAGGTCGAGAGTGAAAAGTATCGGGAGTGGCTGCACTACTCCGAGGGCTCGGCCATGCTGCCGCTGATGCTCAACATGTACACCGGCCGCCTGGGCGAGGCCGGCGCACCCCTGCAGCCGCGTATCCAGAGCGAGATGGCCAATCACCTGAGCTACGTCGAAGGTTCGCTGGACGGGCGCGACTGGTTGATGGGGTCGGACCTCACCGCCGCCGACATCCAGATGAGCTTCGTCGGCGAGGTGGCGCGGGCGATGGGGCAGATGGACAAATATCCGAACATCGCGAGGTGGGTCGCGGCGTTCCAGGCCCGTCCGGCCTACGCCCGGGCGCTGGAAAAGGGCGGGGCGTACAACCTGGGGCCTGCGAAGTAGGGCGTCGAGGAAGCGCCGCGAGGGCGCTCTCGCCACTAAAGTCAGCCCCAATCCGCTCACTGGTCCGGCCCTACTCGAACGGCGGGAACTCGTCCTCGCCGATCAGCCCATCCAAGAAGTCGAACACCGCCGCCTTGGTGAGCGCGTGGGGGATGGCGGAGAAGTGGTCGCAGCCGGGGATGGTCACGGCGTGGCCGTGCGGGAAGATCCGCGCCAGGGCTTCCGGGTCGCCTGCGCCCTCGTCGCCGGAGCCGGCCACGACCAGCGTCGGCACGGGCATGTCCCGCAGCGCGGCGTGATTGAACGGCATGTTGCGGACCCGGGTCACGGCGGCCAGGGCCTTCAAGTCCTCGCCCTGCTCGTCGGCGAACTGGCGGAAGGAGCGCAACATCGGCTGGATGATGGTCGATGGGTCCTCGGCCAACATGGCGTCGGCCATCGGCTCACCCGCCACGTCCGGGGCTTTCTCCAGCAACTTGCCGCCGACCCCGCCCAGGATCAGGTGCGAGAGGCGGCTCGGCTGGGCGACGGCCAGTTCGAGGGCGGTGCGCGTGCCCATGGAATAGCCGAACATGTCGGCCCGCTCGACGCCCAGCTCGTCCATCAGGTTGAGCACGTCGGCGGCCAGCCGCTCCCGCTCGTAGGCCTGGGGGTCATAGAGCTTCGCGCTCTCGCCGTGCCCGCGCTGGTCCAGCGCGATCACCCGCGTGAGGCGCCGCTCGAAGGCCGCGTACCAGCCGGTGCGCTTCCAGCCCTCTACGCGATTGGAGGCGAAGCCGTGGATCAGGACGATGGTGCGGTCCGCGCCGCCCGCCGGGGTGATGTCGTCATAGGCGATCTGGACGCCGTCGGAGAGGAAGCTGGCCATGGGATGCGAGCCTAGGGGCGCGGGCGAGCGGGCTCAAGGCGCTTCGCCGGTCCACTCCCAGTGCCAGGGCTCGAACGGATAGGGGACGAAGCCGAACCGGTCGGCGTTGGCGACCAGCCATCGGTAGGCGGCGGTGCGGCTCATGTAGAGGCGATTGGCCTCGGCGCTGGAGTCGGGCGGGAAGCCCGGCGCCTGACCGACGTAGACATCCACCGCCAGGCCGGTGCGGTGGGCCGAGCAGGTCGCCCGTTGCACCCCGTTGCAATTGCCTTCCCGGGCGCAGCGGGCGGCGTCGGCCGCGGGATCGCGGAAGCCGGAGAAGAGCATCAGACTCCTGGGGTCCGCGGCGATTTGCGGACTCTCCCGCCGCGCCGCGGCGACCATTTGGCGGTAGGCCGCAAGCGCGCCTGGCCGCAGTTGGACGAGCTTGCCGCCGTAGCCTTCCGCCGCGCTCGCCCAACTCAGCGCCGAGGCCGGCGGCGGATTGGGGCAGACGCCCTGGGCGCTCAGCCGCACAAAGGGTCGTCGCATTTGGATCACGCCCTTGAGCCGCGCGAAGATCGCGGGCGTCATCACGCCATCGGCGGGCGCCCCCTGGCCGCCGGCCCAGGCAGCCAGGGCGCCGGCGAAGCCCGGCGTGTCCGGCGCGCAGGCGGCGCGGATCTCGCGCGCGATCAGCGGCGCGTAGGTCGCCCAGCCCGCCTCGCTGCGGCCAAAGGGGGCCCAGGCCAGCGTCTTCAGCGAGCCCGCATTGGCCCGCGCCGCGTCGGCCGGCCCGCCGCCGCAGGCGAACCGCGCCTGAGGCGGGACCGGTGGCGGCTCTGGCGAAGGCGTCGCGGCGGCGCCCGGGGTCGACGCCGGAAGCGGCGGCGCTGGCGGCTTGGGAATCGGCGCGCAGCTGGTCACTCGCAGGACCACGAACCCCAAGACCAGCACGGCCAGTGCGAGTCCGCCGAGGAACCGCAGGAGGATTGAAGGCTTGAAGATCACGCGCCTGACAACGCGCGGCGCGACGCGAGGTCCCCTATGATGTCCTTCAAGGCCGCGCTTTGCGCCGGCCTCCCTCTGCTCTTCCTGGCCGCGGCCTGCTCCGACTCCAAGTCGACCGCGCAGAATACGCCGCCGCCGGCCGCACCGGCGTCCGCCGGAACGCCCATGGCGACGACCACGATCGCTGAGGCGCAGAGCCCGGTGCAGGTCGCCGCCGCGCCGGACGTGAACCCGGCGCTGATCGACATGTCGCCAATCGCCGGTTCCGCCGCCGTGACCGCACAGCCTATCCTGACCGCCGACTGGCGCACGGTGGGCTCCACGCCCGAGGCGCGCCGCAACGCCCTGATCCGCGCCGAGGTGCTGATGGCGCGCGCCCACTTCTCGCCCGGCGTCATCGACGGCCAGGACGGCGGCAATCTGCAGAACGCCATCGCGGCCTATGAAACCGCCAACCAACTTCCGGTCGACGGGAAGATGAGCGAGCCGGTCTGGTCGTCGCTGGCCAAGGACGCGCGCCCGGCGCTCACCGACTACGTCATCACCGCCGACGACGTGAAGGGTCCGTTCCTGCCGACGATCCCCAAGGACATGGCGGAAATGGCCAAGCTGCCGGCGCTCAGCTTCACCAGCCCCGTCCAGGAGCTGGCCGAGCGCTTCCACATGGATGAGGGCCTGCTGAAGTCCCTGAACCCCGGCGCCGATTTCAGCGCGGCAGGGACGAAGATCGTGGTCGCCGCCGTCGGCCCCGAGAAGCTGGCCATGCCGGTCGCCCGGATCGAGGTCGACAAGACCCATCGCCAGGTACGCGCCTACGGCGCCGCCGACCTGCTGCTGGCGGTCTATCCGGCCACGGTGGGCTCAAGCGAGCGGCCGGCGCCGGCCGGCGAATGGGCGGTGCGCACCGTCGCGCCCAATCCGACCTATACCTTCGACCCGTCCCGCCTGACCTTCGGCAAGGCCTCGGAGGGCAAGCTCACCGTCAAGGCTGGGCCGAACAATCCGGTGGGATCGACCTGGATCGACCTGACCAAGGACACCTACGGCATCCACGGCACGCCAGACCCACGGATGGTCGGCAAGACCGCCAGCCACGGCTGCGTGCGCTTGACCAACTGGGACGTCCGCCAGCTCAGCCTGGCGGTGAAGAAAGGGACCAAGGTGGACTTCGTCGGCGCCGAGACGGCCAAGGCGCCCAAAGCCGCCGCTTAGCTAGCTGCGCCAGCGCAGCGTCACAGGCTCAACCGGGTTGGCGAAGGGCCGGCCGTCGCGGCGGCTGGCGGTCCATTCGCGCTTCAGCTGCTGGTACCATTTGGCCTGACGGTCGGCGTCGTCGATCCAGAGCAGCGACGGATCGTACTTCAACCCCTCGTTCTGCAGGTTCACCATGTCGCCGTCCTGGCGCAGGAAGGCCCTCGCCCCGGCCTTGATGAACGGCCGCAGGAACAGGAACGCCGGGTGGTCGGACAGACGATCTGGGTGATCCGCGTGGTCTTGTCGTTCACCGGCGTCAGGCAGGTGAGCGACAGCACCTGACGCTTGCCGACGGTGACATGCTCCCAGCGCATTCCCGGAATGCGGAAGGTGATCTCGGTCAGCGGTTCGCCGCCCAGGATGGCATAGGCGCGGGAGTTCTTCGAAGGCTCGTGGCGGACCATGGCGAAGCCCTCGTCGCGCGGCTCGAAGCGCTTGGCCTTCTCATGCTGGCTGGCCTTGGAGCGCCACCACCACTGCTGGTGGACGTAGGGGCCGTGCGCGGGGTCCATCAGGCCCACCACCGCATGGTCGATGTGGGCGGCGAAGTCCATGCGGTCGACCAGCTTCGGCCTGCCGCCGACCACGCCCGGGAACAGCGGCGGCGGCTCGGTCGGTTCGCCCGTCCCGCGTGGATCGGAGCTCACCCAGATGAAGACCAGGCCCTGGCTCTCGGCCACTGAATAACGCCGCACGCGGATGCGGCTGACGTCCATCTCCTGGTCGGCGACCAGCGACGGGATGGCCGCGCAGGCCCCGTCGGCTCTAAACCGCCAGCCGTGATAGGGGCACTCGACCGTCTCGTCGCCGGAGGCCTCTTTGTGGAACCGTCCGGCCGACAGCGGCGCGGCGCGGTGCGGGCAGATGTCGCGAAGCGCGACCAGGTCGCCCTGGTTCGAACGGCCCAGCAGAACCGGCTCGCCCAACAGCTCGTGGCGCGCCATCTTGCCAGGCTTCAGGTCGCCGGACAGCGCCGCGAAGTACCAGATGTCGGTCAGGAAACCCTGGCCGAACTTCGCTTCGGTGCGCGCGGTCTTGGCGGCGTCATCGGCCATGAATGCGGTTCTAGGCTGGGTCGGGGCCGCGCGCTACATCCCGCCACTTCGCGAAAGCAAGTGTGGGGCTCAGAGCCGCAAGAACACTGCGGCGTATTCCGACAGCCCGATCGAGCCGCCTCGCAGTTCCGCATCGCCGGCGCGCACCGACAGCAGGCTGGCGCCCGCCAGGTCCGGCGCATCCACGAACCTGGGCTCGGCGCTCATGTTGAAGAGGCAGGCGACAGCCTCGTCACCGTCGCGGCGCACGAAGCCTAGAACCGGTTCGGGCAGGTCGAGGAAGCTTAAGGTCCCCACCGTCATCGCCGCGGAGTGCTTGCGGAAATCGATCATCGTCCGGGCAAAGGCCAGCGTGGACTCCGGATCCGCCTCCTGCGCTTCAACGGTCAGGTCGGCATGCTCGGCCGCCGCCGGCAGCCAGGGCGTCCCGCTCGTGAACCCCAGGGCGTGGCCCGGCGCCCAGGGCATCGGCGTGCGGCAACCGTCGCGGCCGCCGGTGTAGGGCCAGTAGAGGTCGCCCACCGGGTCGCGCAACTGGTCGCGGCGCAGGCTCGCCTGCGGCAAGCCCAGCTCCTCGCCCTGGTAGATCAGGGTCGTGCCCTTCAGGCTGAGCAGCAGGGCGAACAGCAGCTTGGCGAGGTCGGGCCCCCTTTCTCGCGATTGGGCGTCCTCGCCGCCGAACCGGCTGACCGTGCGCGGCACGTCGTGGTTGGAGAAGCTGATCGTCGGCCAATGCGCCGGATAGGCGGCGAGCGTCGCGTAGTGGTCCTTGACGAACTGCGGCGTCAGCTTGCGGGCCAGCAACAGGACGAAGGTGTAGGCCGAGTGCAGGCCCTCGGTCGGCGAGAGATAGGCGCCGCAGCGTTCCTCCTCTTCCGAGAACTCGCCGAACACGAAGCGGTCCCCGTGCGCTTCGACGCGGCGGCGGATGACTTCGAGCGTCTCGACGTTCTCCGGCAGGTTGGAATCGTAGAGGTGCCGCTGCAGATTGCCAGCGTGCGACCAGTCATACCGGGTCCGCTCGGCCATGGGCACGGGCGGGTTCGGCGTCAGCTTTTCGTCGTGCAGGAAGGTGCCGGCCACATCGAGCCGGAAGCCGTCGACGCCCTTGGCCAGCCAGTGGTCGAGCACCGACAGCGCCGCCTCGCGCGCCGCGTCGCTGCGCCAGTTCAGCTTCGGCTGCTGGCGCAGGAACTTATGGTGGTAGTGCTGCCGGCGCGCCGGCTGATAGGCCCAGGCCGGGCCCCCGAACACCGACAGCCAGTTGTTAGGCGCGGTCCCGTCATCCTGCGGGTCGGCCCAGACATACCAGTCGGCCTTGGGCCCGTCGGCGCCGCCCGTCAGGCTCTCGACGAACCAGGGATGGACGTCGGAGGTGTGGCTCAGCACCTCGTCGAGAACGACTTTCAGGCCGCGGGCGTGGGTGGCGTCCAGCAGGCGCTGGAAATCGGCTTGGGAGCCGTAGTCGCCCTGCACGCCCTCGTAGTCGGCGATGTCATAGCCCCAGTCGCGGTTCGGCGAGGGATGGATCGGCGACAGCCATATCCCATCGACACCGAGGCTCTGGACATAGTCCAGCTTGGCCTCGACGCCGCGCAGGTCGCCGTGCCCGTCGCCGTCGCTGTCGAAAAAGCTGCGAACGTAGATGTGGTAGAGGACGGCGCCATGCCACCAGGGGCGGGCTATCAAGATGCTCCCCCAGCGCGAAGCGCGATTGAGGGGGAGCTGTCACCGAAGGTGACTGAGGGGGTTGAAGCCCACTGGTCCATCCGCTGCGGGTGAAACCCCCTCCGTCTCGTCGCTGCGCGCCGATCCACCTCCCCCTGAGGGGAGGATCTTCAGATCACACCTCAGAGGTATTGTTGATGATCCGCGCCACCAGGCCGTAGTCGACGGCTTCCTCGGCGCTCATCCAGAAGTTCCGCTGGGTGTCCTTGACGATCCGCTCGAAGGTCTGGCCGGTCTCCTTGGCGATCATCCGGTTCACGCGGTCGCGCATCTTGATGATCTGCTCGGCCTCGATCTGGATGTCGCTGGCCTGGCCGCGCATGCCGCCGGCCGGCTGGTGCAGCAGGAAGCGCGTGTTGGGCAGGCAGAGCCGGTTTTCCTTCTTGGCGCCCAGGAAGATGTGCGCGCCCGCCGACGCCACCCAGCCGGTGCCGATCACCTTCACGTCCACGCCGCAGAAGCGGATCATGTCGTGGATGGTGTCGCCGCTTTCGACATGGCCGCCGGGCGAGTTGATGATGATCCGGATCGGCTTGTCGTTCTCCGCCGAGAAGGCGGTGATCTGGGCGGTGACCCGCTCGGCCAGGCGCATGTCGATCTCGCCGAACACCAGCACGGTGCGCGACTTGAAGAGCGCGTTCTGCACCGGCCCCGAGGTCATCGGCATGTCGGGCTGGCGGCCCTTGTCCTCGTCGTCGCCGTCTTCGTCGTCCAGCCAGCTCGTGTAGATCTCGCGCATGTAGTCCTCGTGAATTCCTGAGTGCCCGGAACGTGCGTCGCCGGGACGGCAATCGCAAGGGGTCGGACGCGGATTCCGCCTGGGCGCGCCCTTTGTACGCGATCACCCCCTAACGATGTCGCTATCGCTATCTATCGTGGGTAACAGCGTTACTTCAAACTACGGCCTCGTCATCGGAAGGAGCCGTCCCATGAAGAAGTACCTGATCGAACGCCACATCCCGGGCGTCCACAAGTTCACCGCCGCCGAATACGCTGGCGCGACGGAAGTCTCCAACGCCGCCCTCGCCAAGCTCGCCCCGCGCATCCAGTGGGTGGAGTCCTATGTCACCGAGGACCAGACGCTCTGCGTCTACATCGCCGAGGACGAGGCGGTGATCCACGAGCATTCCAAGCTGAGCGGCTTCCCCGCCAACAAGATCACCGAGGTCGGGGCGAAGATCGACCCGATGACTCGGGCCTGATCCTGTCCGGGGTTAGGATGGGCCGGGATTGGGAGGCCGCGCGATGTTGGATGTGACGGTGGTCCTGCTTGAGGAGGGTTTTTCCTCTACGGCGGTCATGCCTGTGGAGATCTTCCATTTCGCGGGCAAGCTCTGGAACGACCTGCACGACCATCCCGCGGAGCCGGCCTTCCGTGTGCGGACCGTGTCGCTCAGCGGCGATACGGTCCACAGCGTCTATGGCCTCGGCATGACGCCGCACGGCGGTCTGGCCGACGTCGAGCGCACCGACATCGCCATCGTCTCGACTTCCAAGCTCGACCTCGACCTGGCCTTTGTGGAGAACAGCGCCCTGCTGCCCTGGCTGCGCCATCAGCATGACAAGGGCGCGCTGGTCGTGGGCGTCTGCATGGGCGCGGCCTATCTGGCCGAGGCCGGCCTGCTGGACGGCCGGATGGCCACCACCCACTGGGCGCTCAGCGACAAGTTCGCCGCCCGCTACCCGCAAGTGGACTGGCGGCCGGACCTTTTCGTCACCGAAGACAGCCGGGTGCTGTGTTCGGGCGGGGTGTTCGCCTCCATCGACGTCAGCCTCTATCTGGTCGAGAAGCTCTGCGGCCACGAGGTGGCGGTCCAGTGCGCCAAGTCCATGCTGCTGCCCATGCCGCGCATCCACCAGACCGGCTACGCCATGCAGACGGTGTCCCAGGCGCACGGCGACGAGCGAATCCGGGATGTGGAGGCTTTCCTGCAGGCCAACTTCCACACCGACATCTCCACCCAGGCGTTGGCCGAGCGCGCGGGGCTGGGCGAACGGACCTTCGTGCGGCACTTCAAGGCGGCCACCGGCAAGCTGCCCGCCGGCTACATCCAGGCCCTGCGTATCCAAGCGGCCAAGGCGATGCTGGAGCATGACGCCAAGCCCGTGCAGGCGATCAGCAGCGACGTCGGCTACGACGATGTCGCCTTCTTCCGGCATCTGTTCAAACGCATCGTCAAGATGACGCCCACGGAGTACCGCGCCCACTTCGCCCCGCTCAGCGTGCGGGCCGAGGCCGCGCTGGAAGCCTCGCAGCTGAACTGATCTCGCGGGGCCGCGATTGGCATGGCAGAAAGCTCGGGGACCTACCTTCCGGAGAGCACGGCCATGGCGACCTCACTCTATGACCTCACCGTGGTGAGCTACCTTCAGACGGTGCGCGCGATCGTCGGAGTGCTCGAGAAGGGCGCCCAGCACTGCCGCGACACCGGCGCCGACCCGGACGATTTCGTCGGGTTGCAGCTCTTCGAGGACATGGCGCCCTTCCATTTCCAGATCCGTTCGGTAGCGCACCACTCGGTGGGCGCGTTGGAAGGCGTAAAGAGCGGCCTGTTCCATCCGCCGGCCGCAGTCGGCCCCGTGCCCTACGCCGACCTGCAGGCCATGATGGCCAAAACCGAGGAGGTCCTCACCGCCTTCACCCCCGATGAGGTCAACGGCTGGGCCGGCAAGGACGTCAGCTTCCAGATTGGCGAGCGGAAGGTCCCGTTCACGGCGGAGGGCTTCATCCTCTCCTTCTCCCTGCCGAACTTCTATTTCCACGCCACCACGGCCTACGACATTCTGCGGACGCAAGGGGTGCCGCTCGGCAAGCGCAACTACCTCGGCCAGATGCGGATCAGGGCGGCCTGAACCCCGGGGAACCGACCATGGCGGCTTCACTCTACGACCTCAGCGCGGCCAGCTACCTTCAGACGGTAGATGCGGCGGTCGGCTTCCTCCGTCGCGCGGCCGAGCACTGCGCGGCGACGGGCGCCGATCCGGACGACTTCGTGGGCGCGCGCCTGATCGACGATATGGCGCCCTTCCATTTCCACGTCGAATGCGTGTCGCACCACTCGATCTCGGCGCTAGACGCGGTGAGAACGGGCGTGTTCGACCCGCCGCCGCTTCGTGGCCCGATCCCGTTCGCTGACCTTCAGACCATGACGGCTGAGACCGCGGCGGCGCTCAGGGCGATCAGCCCCGACGAGGTCAATAGCTGGGCAGGGAAGGACCTGGACCTCCAGATCGGCCCGCGGCGCCTGCGCTTCACCGCCGAGACCTTCTTCCTGTCCTTCTCGCTGCCGAACTTCCATTTCCACACGACCATCGCCTACGCCATCCTACGGGAGAGAGGCGTGCCGATCGGCAAGCGGGACTATGAGGGCCGGCTGCGGGTGACGACGGCCTAGCTCGCCGCTGTCGCGATCAGCCGGGCGTAGAAGTCCACGCACTGGCGCAGGTTCTCCAGCGTCAGGTGCTCGTTGGTCCCGTGGATCATCTCCACATCCTTCAGGCCGAAGGCCATCGGCTGGAAGCGGTAGACGTCGCTCGCGACCGTCTGGAGATAGCGGCTGTCGGTGCCGGCGGTGACCAGGCTGGGCGCCACCGGCGCGCCGGTCACCTTTCCCGCCACCGCTGAGACCATCTTCCAGCCATCCGAAGCCGTGGAGGAGACCGGCGACGGCTCCGACGGGACGTCGACCCAGCTCAGCGCCACCGGCAGGCGCCCGACCGCCGCCTTGGCCCGGGCCATGACGATGGCCGAGGTGTCGCCGGGCGCGATGCGGTAGTTGATCCAGGCGGCGGCGTCCTGCGGCAGGACGTTCTCCTTCGGGCTGCCCAGCAGCATCGTCGGCGCGATGGTGGTGTGCAGCATCGCCGCGCCGGCCGCCGTGGCGCCCATCTGCCGGATCAGCATCGGCTTGAAGAGCCAGGTGTTGGCCACGGCCAGGCGCACCGGGAACGAGGCCCTGGGCGCCACGGTCTGCAGCATGGCCGCGCCGGGCCCGCGGAAGTCCATCGGGAAGCCGTGGTCGTTGATCGCGGTCACCGCGTGCGACAGCGCCACCACGCCGCCGCCGTCGGCCGGCGGGGCCGAGGAGTGGCCACCCTGCGCCTTGGCGATGACCTTGAGCGTCGCATAGCCCTTCTCCGCCGTGCCGATCAGCGACAGCTTGCCGCCGGTCACCGGATTGTCGGTGATCTCGGCCAGGCCCTCGTCGAGCACGAACTGCGCCTTGATTCCGCGCGACTTCAGCAGGGCCGCGGCGGCCCGCGCGCCGGTTCCGTGGGTTTCCTCGTCCTCGCCGGACACGATCATCACCGTGCGGCGCGGCTTGAAGCCGCTCTTGGCCAGGGCCTCGACGCCCTCGAACAGGGTGATCAGCGAGCCCTTGTCGTCCACCGAGCCGCGGCCCCAGACTGCGCCGTCCGCGATGGCGCCGGAGAACGGCGGGTGCTTCCACTCGGCCTCCGAGCCCGGGGTCACCGGCACCACGTCCTGGTGGGCCATCAGGACGATCGGCGCGAGCGACGGGTCGGAGCCCTTCCAGGTGTAGACGAGGGTATATTTGCCGACGATCTCGCGGGTCATGGCCGCGTGGGCCGCCGGATAGGTAGCGACCAGGAAGTCGTGCAGCTTCGTCCATTCGCCAGGCTGATCGTCGGCCAGATCCTGATGGCTGACGGTCTGGATCTGCACCGCCTGTGACAGGTGCTGGGCGGCCTGATCGACGTCGAACGGCGTCGGCGGCGAGACGCGGACCTCGATCGAGCTGACCTGGCCCGGCGGGCGGTACATCAGGGTGCGGACCAGGGCGATCCCGATCACCACCAGGATCGCGACAAACAGGACCAAGGCGATCCGCCCGATGATACGCATGCAATATCCCCTGGCCTTTTCCGCGGAGCTTAGAGCGCCGGGCGGCGATTGTCGCCGCCGCGCCGCGCCGATAGGCTTCGCCGTCCCTCCGCCGGAGTCCCCATGCCGTCCGCGAGCTTCCAGATCGGGCTGGCCACGCCCGACGAGGTGTTGGCGGTTTCCCAGGTGCTGCAGGAGGCGGCGCGCTGGATCACCACCTGGCGCGCGCCGCTGTGGGACCCGGACCTGCTGGGCGAAGCCTTCGCGAGGCCGATCATCGAACGCGGCCACATGCTGACCGCCAAGGTCGGCGGCGAGATCGCCGCGGTGATGATCCTGGAGCCGGAGGACCCGGTGTTCTGGCCCGACTACCCCGCGGGCGAGGCGGCCTACATCCACAAGCTCGCGGTTCGGCGGGCCTACGCCGGGATGGGCGCGCCCGCCGCCTTGGTCGACCACGCCGCGACGCTCGCCCTGCTGCAGGGCCGCTGGCGACTGCGTCTGGACTGCGACGTCCCCCTGGCCGGCTTCTACGAGAAGCTGGGCTTCCGGAAGGTCGACGAGATCGACGTACGCCATCCGGAAGCCGGGCCGATGCGCGTGGTCCGGATGGAGCGCCACCTGGCCGCCCAGCCCGCTTGACCTGCCCCGCTTGACCTCGAACGGGCCGCCATCGCAAATGGCCGGCAAATCAAACGAGCGTTTTAGGGAGCCTCGCCATGAGCGACGTGATGGATAGACCCAACGTGCTGACCGGCAAGCTGTTCGACCTGACCGGTAAGGTGGCGGTGATCACCGGATCCTCGCGCGGCATCGGCAAGGCCATCGCCGAGCAGATGGCGGCCCATGGCGCCAAGGTGGTAATCTCCTCGCGCAAGGCCGGTCCTTGCGAAGAGGTCGCCGCGGCGATCAACGCCCGCAGCGCCGGCCACGCCATCGCCGTCCCGGCCAACATCTCCTCGAAGGAGGACCTTCAGCGGCTGATGGACGAGACCCGCAAGGCGTTCGGCAAGATCGACATCCTGGTCTGCAACGCCGCCTCGAACCCCTACTATGGCAGCCAGCTCGATATCGGCGACGACGCATTCTCGAAGATCCTTTCCAACAACATCGTGGCCAACAACTGGATGATCCAAATGGTCGCGCCGGAGATGCGCGAGCGAAAGGACGGGGCGATCATCATCGTCTCCTCCATCGGCGGCCTGCGCGGCTCCGAGGTGATCGGCGCCTACTGCATCTCCAAGGCCGCCGACATGCAGCTGGCCCGCAACCTCGCGCGCGAGCTGGGTCCGTCGAACATCCGAGTGAACTGCATCGCGCCCGGTCTGGTGAAGACCGACTTCGCCAAGGCGCTCTGGGACACCCCGGCCGGCGAAGAACGCGCCAGCTCCGGCACCCCGCTGCGCCGCCTGGGCGAGCCGGACGACCTCGCCGGGATCGCGGTCTACCTGGGCAGCCGCGCCGGGGCGTGGACCACGGGGCAGACGTTCGTGGTGGACGGCGGGAGTACGTGCTGAGGCCTACCTCCCCCGCAAAGCGGCGGGAGGGGGACCGCGCCCCGAAGAGGGCGTGGTGGAGGGGGCAAACGGCAAGCTTCGCAGACGATCCGGTATCCTGAACTCGGAGCTTGAGGCTTGCCCCCTCCACCACTCGCTCTTTCCCCGGCCTTCGCCGGGGTCGGCGAGCGGTCCCCCTCCCGCCATAGAT
>NZ_DATAPY010000132.1:0-7130 GCF_036264965.1 Phenylobacterium sp. | reverse complement strand
TTTATCCATCGGACTACGTCTTAGGTATGAGCTTGGATCAGGATGGTCCATCTGGCTATAGCCAGTTGGCTAGCGCCCATTGGCCGACATGGCAGACTTGGGAGGAAACCCGCTATTCAGGCCGTGAATTGGCAGGTGCTGAGAATGCACTGGCTGGGGTGTATGCCGGTTCCCATATGGGCTGGCGGAGAGGCTGGCCCCGCAGGCCGCCTCTCTCCCACATCGCGAACCGGATCGCCGAGGTCTCGTCCCGAAGCCGCGGCGCATACGGAATCGCGCCGTGGGCGCCATGGCCGAACCTGATTGGCCACAACCGACCCGTTCGAGTCCCGCCGACGGCGCGCATTTCGCGATGCGACCCCGACGGACCGGAGACCTCGCGGCGGGTCCATCGATCGATCGCTGGACGCGCCATAGAATGCGACTGCTTCTCGTCGACGAGCATCCCTTAATCCGGGACGCTCTGGAAGGCCTGCTCCGCCGGACGTTTCCGGACGCGGAGATTTTGGTGCTGGAGTCCATCGCGGACGCCAGAGAGGCCGTGCGCCGTCAGCCGGTCGATCTGATTGTCACCAACCTCCTGAGCCGACACCCGGCCGCGCTGCATGACCTGGGCGATCTGGTGCGCGAGGCCGCGCCGGCCAGGGTGGTGGTTTTTGGCGAGCGCGTTGCCGGCTCCGCCTTCCGGCAGGCGCGGGCGTCCGGCGTCCATGGCTATGTGCCGGCCACCTACCGGCCGGAATTGGTCGGCGCAGCGATTAGCCTGGTCCTGGCCGGCGGCGACTACTTCCCCCATCTGCCTCACGTCGATCCGCGAGGGCCCAGCCCGAACGGCCATGATCTGCACGCCCGTCTTTCCCTGCGTCAGCGCGACGTCTTCCAAGCGCTGAAGGCCGGCAAGAGCAACAAGGTGATCGCGCGCGAGCTGATGATCTCGGTCGCCACGGTCAAGCAGCACGTCCAGGCGATCCTCAAGCTCTCCGGCGCCCGCAACCGCACCGAGGCCGCCGCGATCGCCGCCCAGGCCGCGGCCGGTTCGGGTCCGCCGAGCAACCTGGCGGGATGATCGGCGCTGACGCCTCGGCGCACGCCCGAAAGCACGTCTTCCCGCCGCCGAATTAGTGTGCGAGACGCGAGCCCAGGACTTACACAGTCGAAGTCTTCCTAGGGCGCGTGCGAATCCAAGATGAAGCAGTTCCTGATCACCGCCGCCGGGGTCTTCGCGGGCTTGCTGATCTTCATGATCGGCGTGCCCTTCGTGCTGATCTCCATGGCCGCCGCCGCCGCTGGCCCCTCGCCGACGCCGGCGAAGGCGGTCCTGGAGCTCGACCTGCGCGACCCGCTCACCGACCAGTCGGCGCAGAGCACGCTGGCCAGCTTCGCCCGCCGCGGGCACTCGGCCATGTCGATCCTGGAAGGCTTGCGCCGCGCGGAGACCGACGACCGCATCAAGGCCGTCCTCGTGCGTCTGCCGGAGGGCGGCATCGAGCCCGGCCTGGCCGACGAACTGCGCCTGGGCCTTAAGCACTTCCGCACGTCGGGAAAGCCGATCATCGCCCACAGCCAGGGGCTCTATCCGTCGGGGTTCGTCACGGCCAGCTACATGATCGGCGCCGCCGCCGACGAGCTCTGGATGCAGCCGGGCGCCTCGTTCCAGGTCACGGGCCTCGCCAACGAGGATCTGTTCTTCAAGCGGCTGTTCGACAAGTACGACGTCAAGCCCGACTACGAGCAGCGCTATGAGTACAAGAACGCCGTCAACGGCTACCTCTATGACGACTATACGCCGGCCCACCGCGCCGCGGAGCTCTCCTGGCTGAGCTCGATCTATTCGACCGACATCGCCGCCGCCGCCGGCGACCGCAAGCTCGATCCGGCGGTGCTGAAAACCACGCTGGAGGCCGGCCCCTACCTGGCCGAGGACGCCGTCGGCCTGCATCTGATCGACCATGTCGGCCAGGTGCATGAGGCGCAGCAGGCGCTGATCAAGCGGGCCGGCGACGGCGCCCAGATGGTCGATTTCGAGGACTATGCCCACAGCCGCCTGCCGCGCGATCACGGGACGGGGCCGGCCGTCGCCGTCATCGAGGCCGAAGGCGACATCGTCGACGGCAAGGACCAGGGCGGCAATCCCTTCGCCGGCGGCTCCAGCATCTACGCCGACGACCTGAGCCAGGCCTTCTACGACGCCATCAAGGCCAAGGACGTGAAGGCCATCGTCCTGCGGCTGAACTCGCCGGGCGGCTCCGACACCGCCTCCGAAGAGATCCTGGCCGCGATCCGCGCCGCCAAGGCCGCCGGCAAGCCGGTGGTGGTCTCCATGGGGACCTACGGGGCTTCGGGGGGCTACTGGGTCTCGTCGGAGGCCTCGGCCATCGTCGCCGAGCCCTCGACGCTCACCGGCTCCATCGGGGTGTTCGGCGGCAAGTTCGCGATCGGCCCGGCGCTGGCCAAGTTCGGCGTCGACGTGCGCCAACTCGGCGTCGGCTCGTCCTATGCCGGCGCTTTCGGCATGGGCCGCGAGTTCACGCCGACCGAGCGCGCCGCCTTCTCCAAGTGGATGGACCGCATCTACGACAACTTCGTCCAGCGGGTGGCGACCGGCCGCAAGCTCTCCCCCGACCGCGTCCGCGAGATCGCCAAGGGTCACGTCTGGACCGGCGTCCAGGCCAAGGAGCTCGGCCTCGTCGACCAGATCGGCGGTTTCTACGACGCCGTGGACAAGGCCAAGGCCCTGGCCGGCATCTCCGGCGAGGCCCGGCTGAAGCGCATGTCGCCCTCCAACTCGCCGATCGAGGCGGTGCAGAAGATGCTGGGCGTCTCGGCGACCTCGGCCCGCACGCTGGCGGCGGCGGCCTGGGTGTTCGGCGATCCCCGCGCCCAGGGGATCATCGACGAGGTGTCCCAAGCCCGCCTGCGCAGCCAGGGCGCCATGGTGCTGGCGCCGACACGGGTCCACTAGGCGCTAGTAGAAGGCGGTCTTCGGCGCCCGCTCCCCAGGGAGCGCCGGGGTGAACACCACCACCTTGCGGCCGAAATCCAGCGCCACCTCGTGGAAGTGACGCAGCACGTCGATGCCGATGAGGATCGCCGGCCGGTCGTTGAGCTTCCACAGGTCGAAGATGTGCAGGTCGGCGAAGACGCCCAGCACCTCATAGATCTGCATCCCGCCCAGGCGCAGCACCGGCAGCGGCGCGAACTCGCCCATCGCCGTCTGGCCGGTGGCGCTGATCAGCGGCACGGGCGCCAGCCGCACCCCGAACTCCGGATGGGTGTGCACCACAGCGTCGCGCAGGACGCGGTTGCCCACGGTCACCTGCGCCCCAGAGTCGATGAAGGCGGAGACCCGCACTTCGCCCACCTGGGCGTCGAGGATCACCAGCTGGCCGTTGCGGTAGGCCGCGCTCACCGGGATCGGGGCGTTGTAGGCCGGGATGCGCGAATTGCGCCCCTCGCCGACCTCGACGCCCGTGCCGGAAGCGGAGATCTCGAAGCGGTTCTCGGCGAATTGCAGCGACATGCGCCGACCATGCAGGATGTCGACGCCTAAGAGGCCGTCGGCCCCCAGCCGCTCGCGCGACAGCACCGGCAGGGTCAGGTCCTGGGACGACACGGAGCCGACCGACAGCCTGCGCACCTCCACCAGCTTGGCCGGTTCGGCGCCGGCGATGCCGTGCACCTCGGCCTGTCCCGCGCCCGGCAGGTTGCAGGCCGCCGCGGCCTCGGTCGAAACCACAGTGCGGTTGGCGCCGGTGTCGACCACGAAACCGTAGGGGCCCCGACCGTTCAGCAGCACCGGCACCGTCATCCGCTTGGCCTTGTCGAAGGCGGTCTCGAGCTGGGCGGTCCCGTCGGGCGGGGCCGGCGGCGTCACCGGCCCCGTGTCGGTGAGGTTGATCGAGATCAGCTTGCGCGCCGCGGGCGTGGCGCAGGCGCCCAGCAACGCGGGCGCGAGCGCGGCGGCGAGGCCGCGCCGGGACCATCCTTGCCCTGACATTCCGACTCCCTTTGGCGCGAGCTTGCCCCCGGCCCGCGGAAAGCGGAAGCCGGTTGCGACGAACGCGGTCCGGGCCGAGCCGGGCGGCGGGCATATCGCGGCTTGCCGCTGGGCGGCGGGCTTGGCATCAATCGCCCATGCCCGAGCCTTCGAACCCCACCGCGACCGTGGACGTCCAGGCCGCCTGGCAATCGGGCGCGCAGGCGCTTCGCGAGAACCGTGGGACCGAGGCGGAAAGTTTCTTCCAGCAGATCGTCGACGCCGGTCAGGCGACGGCGGCGGTCTGGATCGCCATCGCACTGGCGCGCAAGGGCGGCGGGGACGGGAGCGGCGAACGGGCGGCGCTGGAGGCGGCGCTCCAGCTCGAGCCGCGCGAACTGCGCGCCCTGATCATGATGGCGGACAACTATGCCGAGGCTGGCGACGCCCGTGCGGCCGATTCCTACTACATCGCCTTCGCCAAGCTGGCGGGCGGCCACCCCGCCTGGCAGGCGGAGGCCCGCCGCGCGCGCGCCGTGTCCGCGGAGTTCTCAGCCTCCTACGAAAAAGCCCTGCGCCAATCCCTGGCCTCGCACCCGCTCGACGTCCCGCAGGGCCGTCGCATGCGCCGCGCGCTCGACCTGCTGCTGGGCAAGTCCGAGATCTATCTGCAGCAGCCGCGGAACTTCTATTTCCCGGAGCTGCCCAATATCGAATACGCCGACCGCGAGGCCTTCCCCTGGCTCGACCGGGTCGAGGCGGCTGCCGGCGACATCCGCGCCGAACTCCTCAAGGTGCTGGAGGACGATGGCTCCTTCTCGCCCTACGTCGAGGCCGAGCCCAACCGGCCCAGCTTCAACGACAACGGCCTGATCGGAAATCCCGACTGGAGCGCCTTCTACCTGTGGAAGGCCGGGGCGCCGCTGGCTGAAAACGCGGCGCGCTGTCCCAGGACCATGGCCGCCCTGGCCGAGGCGCCGCTCTGCCGCATTCCGGGGCGCACGCCTTCGATCCTGTTTTCCCTGTTGCGGCCGGGCATGCACATCGCCCCGCATCACGGCTTCATGAACGCGCGCTACATCTGCCACCTGCCGCTGATCGTGCCGGACGGCTGCGCCATGCGGGTGGGGTCGCAGACCCGCGCCTGGACCGAGGGTCACGCCTGCGTCTTCAACGACAGCATCGAGCACGAGGCCTGGAACAGGAACCCCGACCATCTGCGCGTGGTGATGATCTTCGACGTCTGGCGTCCGGAGCTCTCCGCCGCCGAGCGCGACTTCGTCTCCTCGGTCCTACAGGCGGTGGACAGCTACGGCCCCGGCGGCGCGGACGCCGCCCTGCCTTAGGGCCAATCGACATTCACCGGCGCAGCCTCTCCCCCGCGAAGCGAAGAGGGCGAGGCGTCTGACGTACGGCGCCTAAAGAAAAAGGGCGGCGGATTGCTCCGCCGCCCGATCTCTTTGACCGTGATCGTCGACTTAGAAGTCGGCGGTCAGACCCACGAACATGAAGCGACCGAGCGCATCATAGACTTGCGGGAAGGTGTTGCCGTTACAGAAGGTGGCGGCGCAGTTCGAGCCGGTCAGCGGCGGGTCCTTGTCGAACACGTTGTTCACGCCGAGCCGCAGGTTCAGGTTGTTGTGGACCGTGAAGCTGGCTTCCAGATCGATGTAGTTCTGCGAGGCCAGGGTCCGCTCATTCGCGAACTGGTTGCCGACCGCGTTGAGCTGCGGGTTCGACTGGTAGGCGTCCAGGGTCACCTTGGCGAAGTAGCGCCACTTGGCCCGCAGGCTGAGGGACTTGAACCAGTCGCCGTAGCTGTACGGCGTGTTCCAACTCAGCGAGGCGGTGTGACGCCATTCCGGAGCCGGCGTGCCGCAGACCAGGCCGTAGAGGCCCTTACAGTCGTAGCTGGCGCCGCCCGGCAGCGGCTGGGTGATCAGGCTGTCCAGCCACGTGCCGACCACCGAGGCCGAGATCGAGCCGTTATCGCCCAGACCGAGGTTCGACAGGTCCGTGCGGTAGGAGGCGTTGAAGTCGACGCCCGTGGTCTTCAGCGAGCCGGTGTTCAGGGTGGTGTCCTGCACGAAGCCCTGGTTCGAGAGCCACAGCGAACCGTTGGCGTCGCGGTGGACCAGGTTACAGAAGGTCGGGTTCGCCGTGTTGACGCACTGGGTCAGGATCAGGTTGGCGCCGTAGCCGCCGATGAACTGTTCGATCCTGATGTCGAAGTAGTCGGCCGACAGGTTCAGGCCGGGGATGAACTTCGGCTGCCACACCACACCGGCGGTGTAGGTGTCGCTGATTTCCGGCTTCAGGTTCGGGTTACCGCCCGTCTGACCGTTGTACTGGTTGGCCGGGTTGGCCTCGATCGCCAGGACCTGCGCGGTGGTCAAGTGGAAGATGGTGGCGCAGTTGGCGATCTTGGCCGCATTGGCCGCCTGGTTGGCCGCGAGGCCCGCGCAGGGATCCTGGTTGCCGTCGAGAACGACGTTCTGCGGCGCGAACAGCTCGATGACGTTCGGGGCGCGGACCGCGCGGTTGTAGCCGGCCCGGAAGCGCAGCCCGTCGATCACTTCCCAGTCGCCCGACACCTTGTAGGTGTTGGTGTTGCCGATCGAGGAGTAGTCCGAGAAGCGGTAGCCGAGTTCCAGGGACAGGTCCTTGGCGAAGGGCATGTCGCTGATCAGCGGGATACGAGCTTCGCCGAACAGTTCGTAGACGTCGAAGCCGCCGTTCACTGGCGGGTTGGCGCCGCCGTTGCCGTTCACCAGGCCGTTGTTGGCCAGGAAGTCGGCGACGGTGTCGAGGTGCTCGCGGCGATACTCGGCGCCGAACGCCACGCCCACGCCTTCCGAAGCCCAGGGGCTCTTCAGGCCGTAGTCGGCCAGCTTGCCGGTGAAGGCCAGGCTGACGACGCGCTCGGTGGTGTTGGTGAAGTTGAAGCTGTTGATCGACAGGAAGTTGATCGCGGCCGGCGAGATCAGCTGCGAGGAGAAGATGTTGATCGGCACGCAGCCCGGATCGGCGCCGGCGGCGCAGACCGGCTGGCCGTTCGGCCCGGTCACCGCGTTCAGCGACTGGTTGATGCGGGTGGTGTCGAAGTTGCCGGACTGGCGGTTCTGCGACTGGACGGCGCCGTATTGCAGGTAGC
>NZ_DATAPY010000131.1:0-32361 GCF_036264965.1 Phenylobacterium sp. | reverse complement strand
GACCGAATATATGAAGGACGCGGTCGAACGTTATTCGGCCAAATATTATCCTTATCCCTGGCCGGCCGCGATCAACGTCGCCGGCCCGGCGGCGGGCATGGAATATCCCGGCATCGTCTTCGACGGCATCGACGACAAGGCCAAGACCCTGTTCTTCATCTCGGCGCACGAGATCGGCCACTCGTGGTTCCCGATGATGGTCGGCAGCGACGAGCGCCGCGACGCCTGGATGGACGAGGGCTTCAACACCTTCATCGACGTCTACGAGAGCGATGACTTCCAGGGCGGCGTGTACGGGCCCAAGCGCGACGGGGAATATGCGCCGTCAGCGACGGGCACGCCTGCCGACCAGATCGCCGAGCTTATCAAGGACCCCGAGGCGCCGGTGATCCTGAGCCGCGCCGACACCGTGCGCGAGAAGTACCGTCATCCGGTGACCTACTTCAAAGCCGCCTTCGGCCTGACCCTGCTGCGCGAGGACATCCTGGGCCCGGAGCGGTTCGATCCGGCGTTCCGCAAGTACGTCGCCGACTGGGCCTTCAAGCATCCCAAGCCCAGCGACTTCTTCCGTGAGATGGAGAGCGCCGGCGGCGAGGACCTGTCGTACTTCTGGCGCGGCTATTTCCTGAACAACTGGTCGCACGACATGGCGGTGACCTCGGTGACCTACGTCGACGGTGATCCCGGCAAGGGCGCGCAGGTGACGGTGCAGAACCTCGGCCAGCTGGTGCTGCCGGCGACGCTGCGGGTGACCTACAAGGACGGCAAGAAGCGCGACATCCGCGTGCCGGTGGAGACCTGGATGCAGACCGGGACCCACACCTTCACCGTCGAGGGCGGCGGCGCGGTGGCCGAGGCGACCATCGACCCGGATCACCGCCTGCCCGACGCCGACCGCTCGAATAACAGCTTCAAACCGCAGTAGGGCCGCCGAGGTTGAAACTTTACTCTCTCGAACCCCCAACATCGTCATCCCGGCCGCAGCGAAGCGGAGAGCCGGGACCCAGGGGTTCAGGCGGTGCGGTTGCTCTTGGGTCCCGGCTCGGCCTTTCAGGCCGTCCGGGATGACGGGAATTTTTAGGTCATGAGCGGAGTCCAAAATGAAGAACCGCATCACCGAGCTGCTGGGCGTGCAGTACCCGATCGTCCAGGCGCCGATGGGCTGGATCGCCCGGGCGCAGCTGGCCTCGGCGGTCTCCAACGCCGGCGGCCTGGGCGTGATCGAGACCTCGTCCGGGCGCCTCGACGAGGTGCGGGAAGAGGTCAAGAAGATGCAGACCCTCACGGACAAGCCGTGGGGCATCAACGTCGCCCAGGCCTTCGTGCGCGACCCGGACATCGTGCAGTTCGTCGCCGACCAGGGCGTCAAGTTCGTCACCACCTCGGCCGGCGATCCCAACCGCTATTGCGAGGCGCTGAAGGGCAAGGGCCTGACGGTGTTCCACGTGGTCCCGTCGCTGGCGGCGGCCATGAAGGCCATCGAAGCCGGCGTCGACGGCCTGGTGGTCGAGGGCGGCGAGGGTGGCGGGTTCAAGAATTCCCGCGACGTGGCGACCATGGTCCTCCTGCCCCTGGTCTGCTCCAAGGTCGGCGTGCCGGTGATCGCCGCCGGCGGCATCGTCGACGGGCGCACCATGGCCGCGGCCTTCGCCCTGGGCGCCGAGGGCGTGCAGATGGGCACCCGCATGGTTTCGGCCGCCGAGAGCCCGGTGCACCAGAACTGGAAGGACATGATCGTCGGCGCCAGGGAGACCGACACGGTGTTCCTGAACCGCTTCGGCCCCGGCCCGGCGCTGCGGGCGCTGCGCACCGAGAAGACCACCGAGTACGAAAAGACCCCGCCCGAGAACATCATGGGCGAGTTCAGCCGCGCGCTCGACCTCTACTTCGGCGGTGACATGGAGGCGTCGATCGCGCTCTCCGGTCAGGTCGCCGGGCGGATCGACAGCGTGAAGCCGGTGGCCCAGATCATCAGGGAGACGGTGGAGGAGTTCGAGGCGACGGTGGCCGAGATCGGGGCCCGCTATGGCCAAGTCCCCGCATAAATAGCCCGTCATCCCGGCCGCAGCGAAGCGGAGAGCCGGGACCCAGGAGTTCAAGCTGTGCGGCGGCCCTGGGTCCCGGATCGGCTTTCAGCCGTCCGGGATGACGGCGCTTTTTTGATCTTAGATAGCCCCCACCACGCTCACCAACGCCTCCGCCGGGCTCGCGCCTTCCAGGTGGATGCGGGACCAGAGGGCGAAGAAGAGGAGGGGCCAGCGGACGCCGTCTCCGCCGGCTTTGAAGGCTTCGGCGACGTCGGGCTGGACCTGGCAGACGGCGTCGATTTTCCCGATCCGCTGGGCGATATCGGCGGCTCTCGGCGCGATCCAGGCTTCGACAGGGACGGTGAAGCCCTGCTTGCGGGCCCAGGGCTCGGCGGCGGGGCAGGTGCGTTCCAGCCATTTGCGCAACAGCCATTTGCCGTAGCGGCCGCGGACTTTGAAATTGTCGGCGAGCGGGAAGGCGAAGGCGGCGACCTCGCGGTCCAGGAAGGGCGTGCGGCCCTCCAGGCCGTGGGCCATCAGGCAGCGGTCGAGCTTGAGCAGCAGATCGTTGGGCAGCCAGGTGGCGATGTCGGCCCACTGGGCCTGCTGCAGGCGGGTCAAGCCCGGCGGGGCCTTGGCCTCGGCGCGCCAGCGGGCGAGGGCTGCGGGATCGGCGCCGCGGGGCTCGGCGGGGCGGCCGCCCAGCCAGGCGGGGCGCAGCGCGCGGCGATAGCGGCCGTAGCCGCCGAACAGCTCGTCGCCGCCCTCCCCGGTGAGCACGACGGTGAGCGTGCCCTTGGCGGCCTCGGCCAGCTTGTAGGTGGGGAGCGTCGCGTAGTCGGCGGTGGGGTCGTCCAGCGCCCAGACGACCTCAGGCGCGATCCGCCAGAAGTCGGCCTCTCCGAAGGTCGTCTCGCGCCAGTCGAGGTTGAGCGCGCGGGCCACCTTCTCGGCCTGGGCCCGTTCATCCGCCGCGCCGGGGGCGTCGAAACCGCAGGTGAAGGCGGTGACCGGGCGCTCGTTCAAGCGCGCCATCAGGGTGGCGATGGCGGCGGAGTCGATGCCGCTGGAGAGAAACAGGCCGTAGGGCACGTCGGAGCGCTGGTGCACACGGACGGAGTCTTCGAGGACCCGATCCAGCTCCTCCAACAACCCCCGCTCATCCCCGCGAAGGCGGGGACCCATGGGGCGCTGGCGCGTTGGCTCGATCCGCGCTTCATCCCGGGACTCGGCTTGGGTCCCGGCTTCCGCCGGGATGAGCGGGGTTTTGGGGAGCCAGGGCTGCCGCCAGTTGCTGACGATTCGCCCGTCGCGGACCTCGACCACCTCGCCGGGGGCGAGGCGGCGGAGGCCCTGGAAGAGGGTGCGGGCGCCGAGGGTGTAGTTGAACGACAGGAGTTCGCGGGCCGGCTCGGGGTCGAGGACGGTCTGCATCAGGCCGGCCTTGAGGAAGGCGCGCGGCTCCGAGGCGAAGGCCAGGCCGCCGTCGTGTTCCATGATGTAGAGCGGCTTGATACCGAAGGGGTCGCGGGCCAGCCAGGTGCGGCCATCGCCGCCGATGAAGCACAGCGCGTACATGCCGCGCAGGCGCTGGAACGCCGCCTCGCCTTCGCGGGCGTAGAGGTGCAGCAGGGGTTCGAAATCGGAGCCGGTGGTCAGAACGTCGGTAAGCTGATGATCGCGCGTTAGCTCGACATAGTTATAGATCTCACCGTTGCCGATCACCGTCGAACCGGCGGCGTGCAGCGGCTGCCAGCCGCCTTCCAGATCGATGATCGAGAGGCGCGCGTGGGCGACCGCCACGCCGGCCATGGCCTCGATGCGGATGCCGTCGGGGCCGCGGTGGGTCAGCGCCGCGATCATCTCGGCGGCGCGCGCGTCCGCGCCTCCGACCTGGCCCGCGATGCCGCACATTCAGAGCGCTCCGTAGTCGGAGAAGAGGGTCTTCCACTGGCCGATCACCGCGGCCTCGGAGAACTCCGCCGCCACCCGGCCGAGGCCGCGCTCGGCCAGCTTCGCGGCCCGGTCCGGCGCCGCCAGGAGCTGGCGCACGCCGTCGGCCAGGGCGTGGGCGTCATCGATGGGGACCAGCAGGCCGTCGCGCCCGTCCTCGATCAGCGCCTGGGGGCCCTGGCTGGCGGCGGCGATCACCGGCAGGCCGTGCGCCCAGGCCTGGATCACCACATTGCCCAGCGGCTCGTAGCGGGAGGGGAAGACGCAGATGTCGGCGGCCCGGTAGAGCGCTGAGGGATCGGTGCGCCAGCCCAGGAAGCGCACGCGGTCCTCGACGCCCAGCGCCTGAGCCATGGCCTTCAGCTTGGCCTCCAGGGGCCCGACGCCGGCGATCCACAGCCAGGCGTCCGGAAGTTCGGCCAGGGCCTGCAGGCTGACGTCGTGGGCCTTGGAATCGTGCAGCCGGCCCATGCCGAGCAGCAGCGGTGCGCCAGCCGGGGTGTCGAGGGTCGCGCGGTCCAGCCCCGCGCCATTCGCCGGCGCGGCGGCGAAGTTGGGGATGCAGCGCACCCGGCCCGCCGGCCAGCCCTGGCCCACGATCCACTCGGCGATGTCCTCGGTGTTGGCCACCAGCTCCTCGAAGCCGGCGTAGTATTTGAGGTTGTAGTAGCCGCCCAGCCGCCCGATCCGCGCCCACGGCCCCTTCGGCGAATGCCGCGCCGCGCGGTTCATCCAGGCGAGCAGCAGCTTGGAGCCTTGCAGCCGGGCGTAACCGGCCGCGGCGGTCTTCGTGAGGATGTCGATCGGCCCGCCGAAGCCGAGGGTTTTCACCGGCACACCGACAGCCTTCAGCGCGGCCTCGCGGCCGGCATGTTTGCGTATGGCCGCGGCCTCGCCTACCCCGGCGCGCTTCAGCGCCGTGACGAGGTCGACGAAGTAGGTCTCGGCCCCGCCGTCGCCCGACGTTCCCAGAAGGTGCAGCACGCTCATGTGTAGGCGGGAACGTAGCGGGTCGGATGACCGGATAGAAGGGGAGGCGGTGGGGATCTTTCGGCCCGTTTGAGGACCACGCCTGGCAAGCGCCAAGGCCTCGCACCCGCCGCGAGCTTTTCAATGCCCAGGGGAGGAGTTCTCATGCTGGGTGCGAGCGCTTGTGCCGGTGCGGGCCGCACACCTAGCGTCCCTTCCGTCACCCGCCGACTCCCTCGCGCGGCCTGACCGGAGGACCCCAGATGATCCGCGAGACCCCGCGTCTGCGCGCCGCAGCGCTCGCTGCCGCCGCCCTCGCCGCAATGGCCCTCGGCGCAGGCGCCGCCCAGGCCACCCAAGTGTTCAGCGACAATTTCAACAGCGAGAACGGTGGCGTCGCCGCGAACCCCTACACGGGCTTCGCCAACTGGACCGTTCTCAGCGGCGCCGTCACCCTTAACGAAGGCGCGCCATGCGACGGCGGCTCGGGCGGCTGCGTCGGTCTCGACGGGCGCGGCGGCGGCGGCTCCGAGTTCGAGATGAGCAACAGCATCAGCTACGGCGTCGGCAGCCTAGTCACGCTCACCTATGACATCGCCGGCAACCACCACGACTGCTCGGTGTGCGCCACTGACGACGAATACGAAGCCGGCTTCTTGTTCTCCAACATTGGCGAGACGATCAACGACGTGACGCTCGACGGCCAGGACGTCGGTCCTATCGTCATTTCAACGGGCATCGACCTGTTCGGAACCGGCTTCCCACTCCCGTTCAATGACCCGTGGACGACCCATACCGTCAGCTTCACCGCCACGGATGCCGGGACGATCAAGGCTCATTTCCGCAGCTTCAGCACCGATGGCGTCGGCCCGCTGCTCGACAACGTGAGCGTCGACGTGACTGGCGGCGTCCCCGAGCCCGCCAGCTGGGCGCTGATGATCGCGGGCTTCGGCCTGGCCGGGGCGGCGCTGCGCCGCCGCCGCTCTGCGGTCGCAGCCTAGGCATGTTGGCTGAGTTCGACGCGCTGCTGGCGTTCGGATCTACCGGTGTCGTGTTTGCTCCCCCCGATAGCGGACGTTGGTCCAGACGCTCGTCTCGCCGACGTTCCAGGCACATCTGAACAGGCCGCGCCCTAAGTCCATGGCGGCCAGAGGCCGCTCCTTGACCTGCCCGAAGCGTCTGCCCGCAAGGCGCTTGAAGCGGAAAGGTCGAGACCCTATAAACCGCGCCTCGCGCTCGGGGACCCGCGTCCGCGCGGCTGGGTAGCTCAGATGGTTAGAGCGGTGGATTCATAACCCACAGGTCGGCGGTTCGATCCCGCCCCCAGCCACCACCCCTGGCGCGACGATCTCCTCAGCGTGCATCGTAGACCTTCGGCGCGGCGCCCAGGGCGACGGGGCCCAGTGTGGTGCGTCCGGCCTGGAAGTCGAGGGTCGCCTGGGCGGTGTCGCCGCCGGCCTGGCGGGCTTGGACCACGGCGGTGGCGGATTGCGCGGCGCCCTGGTCGACCACGCCCTCGGCGCCCATGGCGTCCAGGGCGCGCGGAGCCTGGCGCAGGGTGACGGGGAGCGAGCCGGAGAGCCGGCCGTCGCTGGCGACGCCCAGCGTGCCCGTGCGGACGCCCAGCACCGCGTCGCCGGCGGTGATCCCGGCGTCGCGCACGGTCATCCGCCCGCCGGCGTCGGCCCAGTGGCGCACGGCGCTGGGCCAGTCGCGGCCCTGGAAGGCGCTCATTTTCGACAGGGTGGAGTTCCAGACGATGCCGATCGGCTTGTCGCCGGCCACGCGGGCGAAGAGGCCGCTGAGCCGGGCCTTGCCGCCGTCCAGCCGGGCGAAGACGCCGCCCTCATCGTCCGGGCCGGCGCGCAGATGGAACTCGACGCGGTCGGCGGTGGTGAGCGCGAAGGGCTGGGCGCCGGGCTGCGGGGTGAAGGTGAGCTTGACGCCTTCGAAGGAGAAGCTGGGCGGCCGCGCGGCCAGGTGGGTCAGGCTGGCGTGGAGCAGGTCGCCCTTCACCGCCACCGGCCCGCCGATGGGGCGCACGAAGCTGAGGCCGGCGGGCGCGGCGATCACCCAGTTGCCGAGGGCGTGCATATAGGCCTCGGCTTCCAGGCGCGGCGCGTCGAGACCCCAGCCGGAGGGCTCGCGGCCGCTGAACTCGGTGAGGGTCACGTCCAGGCGGAAAGGGTAGCCGCCGATCTGGCGGTCCTTCCAGGCGAGGTGGTAGCCGGCCTGGCCAAGGGCGGCGACGGCGGCGTCCATGCGGCTGGCGGCCTGGCCGCGGGCCCAAACCCAGGCGCCGCTCCAGAGGGCGACCAACAGGCCGAGCGCGACGAAGGGCAGCCACAGGCCGAGGCGGCGGGGTTTGCGGGCGGGCGAGGGATCGGGCAGAGACATGGCCTCTCTATAGCCGCGGTGTGGGATGTCCGACGAGCTTTGGGTCTTCGGCTACGGGTCTTTGATGTGGCGGCCGGGCTTTGCCTTCGTTGAAAGGGCCCCCGCGACGCTGGCGGGGCGTCGGCGGGCGTTCTGCATCTACTCGGTGCATCATCGGGGCACCTATGCGCGGCCCGGGCTGGTGCTGGGCCTGGCGCCGGGCGGATCGGTGCGCGGCGCGGCCTACCGGATCGCCCCGGCCGATTGGGCGAGCGTCTACGCCTATCTGATGGAGCGCGAGCAGCCGACCGAGACCTATATCGAGGCGCGGCGCTTTGTGCGGCTGGCCGACGGGCGGCGGGTGGAGTGCCTGGTCTTCCTGTCGGACGCGCATCACCCGCAGTGGGCCGGCGCGCTCAGCCTGAAGCGGCAGGCGCAGCTGATCGCCGGCGCGACGGGGCTGTCGGGGCGCAACGTCGACTACCTGCGCGACCTGGTGGAGCACCTGGGCCAGGAGGGGATCGTCGACCGGTCGATGCAGCGGCTTCTGGGGTTGGTGGAGGGCATCATCCCTCCTCTTTAGGGAAGGGATAGGCCGCGAAGCGGCCAGGGTGGGGAAGTGTGGGCCAGAGCGCTGAGTCTGCATTTGAACGCGACTCCCCCACCCGTCTCGGCTTCGCCTCGCCACCCTCCCCTAAAGAGGAGGGATGAAGATCAGAGCGTCAGCAGCTTGTTCGACGCGGTCTCGATGCGGTCCTGCAGGACGCGCATGAACTCGGCGCGTTTCAGGCCGGGCGGGATGGGCTCCAGGTACTCGTAGACGATGACGCCCGGGTGGCGTAGGACGCCGTGCGCGGGCCAGTGGACGCCGGCGTTGGTGGCCATCGGCGTCACCGCCACCTCCAGCTCGCGGTAGAGGGCGGCGATGCCGGGCTTGTAGTCGCCGGCCACGCCGGGCTCGCCGCGGTGGCCTTCCGGGAAGATCACCAGCTGACGCCCGTCGGCGAAGCGGTCCTTGGCGTCGGCGACCATCTTGCGCAGGGCTGCGGCCTGGCCCGCGCGGTCGACGACGATCATCCGCCCCTTTGCCGCGTACCAGCCGAAGAACGGAATCCACATCAGCTCCTGCTTGGTGACGAAGCAGCTGTTCGGCAGCACCACGAACTGGGCGAAGACGTCGAACATGCACTGATGCTTGGGCGCGATCAGGGCGTGGCCGCGGGGGATGTACTGCTGGCCGCGGAACTCGACGCGGATGTTGCAGACCACCCGCAGCAGCAGCATCACGCCCAGCGACCAGATCTTCCACGAGCGGATCATCCAGATCCTCGGGAACACCACCAGGGGCACGATCAGCAGCACCCAGAAGACCGACCACAGATAGAACAGGGCCGTGAAGAGGAGGGATCGGACGAGGAGCAAGATCAGCCCTTCTGAGGCGCCGCAGGCGTGGCGCGCGGGCCGAGGCCCAGCACCGCCTCGCGGCCGAGGATCGCCAGATACTTGCAATACTCCACCGCCAGCAAGCGCGCAGCGCCGGGCGAGCGCCACCACGCCCGGGCCTGCAGGGCGGCTGTGGGCGTGGCGTAGGTCTGCAGCGCGAAGTCCGGCCTGCGCAGCACGGCCCGCAGCTCCAGCATGGCGCGGGGCATGTGGTAGTCGGAGGTGACGACGGTCAGGCTGCGGTAACGCATGGTCCGCGCCCACTCGGCGGTCTCCCGCGCATTGCCGACGGTGTCGGCGGCGGTGAAGCCTAAGTCCACGCAGCAGTCGTAGAGCCGGCGCACCGCGCCGGTGGCGGTGCGCAGCTGCTCGCGGGTGACCTCGCGGTTGACGCCGGAGACCAGGACGCGGCGCCCGCGGTGCTCGGCCAGCAGCTGGACCGCTGCGGCGATGCGTTCGTTGGAGTTGGCCCCGGTGAGCGCCACGACGCCGTCGGCGGGAGCCGGCTCCGGCTGCTGTGCGGTCGACTGCTGTACGCGCGCGGCGAAGGCGAAGAGGCCGGCGGTCCAGATCAGCGCCAGCACCATGAGGGCGGCCAGCGTCCTCACGGCATGGCCCGGATGAAGCCGACGGCGGTCAGCTGCGCCGCGACGGCGGCCACCAGGGCGGCCAGCAGCGGGCAGGGGACGACGGCCAGCAGGTCGCTCCAGGCCAGCGGCAGGGCCGGCGTCAGGCCCTCGCCGCCGCCGGCGATCCGCAAGGCCGCGCCCACCACCATGGCGGCGATGGCGCCCAGCAGGCCGGCGTAGCCCGCCGTCTGAGCGAACCGCACCTGGAACAGGCGCGCGATGAAGCCGTCCTCGGCGCCGGCCAGGTGCAGCACCTCGACCACGTCGCGGCGGGCGGCGAGGCCCGCGCGGGTGGCGAAGGCGATCACCGCGCCGGCGGCGGCGGCGATCAGCAGGAAGACGCCGACGCCTAAGGCGCGCACCAGGCCGCCGGCGCGGCGGATGTCCTTGATCCAGATGGAGTGGTCGTCGACCGTGGCGTCGACGTTCTGACTGGCCAGCGCCGCGCCCAGCTGTTTGGCCGTGGCGGGATGGTGGCCGTCGAGGGTCACGGCCACGAGCCTGGGCACCGGCAGGTCCTCGATGTCGCTGACGTCGCCCAGCCAGGGGCGGATCAGGTCATAGGCCTTGGCGGGCTCCAGCGCGCGGGCCTCCGTCACGCCGGTCACGCCGGACAGGGCCTCGGCGGCGCGGGCGGCGGCGGCGTCGGGGGTCTCGCCGCCGCGCGGGCGCACGATCACCGTCGCCTCGCCGGTCAGCTGGCCGGTCCAGCCGGCGGCGGCGCGGTCGGCGGCGAGCACCCCCATGGCGGTCAGGCAGGCCAGGAAGCAGAACACCGCCACCACGAAGATCAGCGCCCCGTCGCGGGTCTCCTTCTCCGGGAGGAACGGCGCGGGTTTCCAATGCTGGACGTCGAAGATCTCGCTCACGGGAGCGGCCCCTGCGCGGGCTTCGGGCTGATGCGGCCGTTCTCCAGCAGCAGGACCGGGCGGCCCGAGCGGGCGATCAGGTCCTGGTCGTGGGTGGCGATCAGCACCGTGGTGCCCAGCCGATTCAGCTCCACGAACAGACGGAAGATGCGCACGGCCATGTCGTGGTCGACGTTGCCGGTGGGCTCGTCGGCCAGGAGGATGTCGGGCCGATTGACCACGGCGCGCGCGATGGCCAACCGCTGGCGCTCGCCGCCGGCCAGGGTGGCGGGCATGGCGTGCATCCGCTGGCCCAGGCCCACCCAGGTGAGCAGCTCGGCGACGTCGTTGCGGTAGTCGGCGGGCTTGCGGCCGGCGATGCGCAGGGGCAGGGCGGCGTTGTCGAAGGTCGACAGGTGGTCGAGCAGCACCAGGTCCTGGAACACCACCCCGATGCGGCGGCGAAGCTGCGGCTTGGCGCTGGCGGGCGCATTGGCCACGTCGCGGCCGAACAGATGGACCAGCCCCTTCGACGGCTGGGCGGCAAGGTAGATCAGCTTCAGCAGCGAGCTCTTGCCGGCGCCGGAAGGGCCGGTGACGAAATGGAACGACCCCGGCGCCAGGCCGAAGTTCAGGTTGGTGAGGACGTCCGGTCCCCGGCCATAGCGCATGGAGACATCGTCAAAGCGGACAACGTCTTCGGGGAATTTGCCTGCCGCGGCGGCAACGGGGTTTCTGGACATGGAGACCGAAATCGGCGACCTCGGATGGAGAGGCTTCGGGAGCGTCCGATTCGAGTGTCATGATACTGACCTGTCCAGAGTGCGCCACCAGCTATTTCGTGGACGACTCACGGATCTCGGCGGCTGGGCGCACGGTGAAGTGCTCCAACTGCGGCGCCCGCTGGATGGCGCTGCCGGATGGCGCCGCAGAGCCCGCGTCGCCACCGTCCAAACCGGCGGCCGCCGCCGCGCCGAAGCCCGCTCCGTCCTCCGCCGCGCCGCTCGACGAGGTGGTGTTCGAGGAGCCTGCGCCGACGCCGGCGGCGCCCCGGAAGGCGGCTCCGCCGCCGCGCGCCGAGGGCAAGGGCGCGGCGTTGGTCTGGGCGGGCGCGGCCGTGGCGGTCGCGGGTCTGATCGCCGGCGCCATCGTCTTCCGCGCCGAGGTGGTGCGGCTGGCGCCCGCCAGCCAGGCCGCCTATGCCGGCCTCGGCCTGCCGGTCTCGGCCCTGGAGATCGAGAAGGTCCATGCGGACGCCGGCTTCCAGGGCGGCCACCCGGCGCTGTCGGTCACTGGCCAGCTGCACAATCAGCGCGATGACGCCGCCAACGCCCCGTCGCTGCGGATCAGCCTGCTCGACCGCCTCGGCAGGCCGGTGGCCGTCAAGATCGCCCGGCCGATCGACGCCGCCGTCCCCGGCCGGGCCGTGCGTTACTTCGCGATCTCCATCGTCGACCCGCCGGCTTCGACGCACGACCTGCAGGTCAGCTTCGAGCCGCCCGGGAAGACCGCGCCGGTCGCGGTCGCCATGCCTGCCGCCGCCCCGACCGCGCCTGGCGCCTCGGCCCCATCCGCCAAGTCGCCGGACGCTAAATGACCGATACTGCCCCTGCCGTCCTGCTGACCGAAGCCGAGATCGCCACGCGGGTCGCGGCGCTCGCCGCGATTGTCGCGCCGCGCATCGATGACGAGACGGTGGCCATCTGCCTGCTGACCGGCGGCCTGTGGTTCTGCGCCGACCTGATGCGCGCCCTGGCCCGCGTCGGGCGTCACGTCCGTTTCGACGCCCTTTGGCTGGCGTCCTATGGCGACGAGCGGGCCAGCATGGGCCGCTGCGAGGTGCGCGCCGACCTGCAGCGTCCGCTGGCCGGCCGCCGGGCCCTGGTGGTGGACGACGTCTTCGACACCGGCCTGTCGCTGTCCGAAGCCGCGCGCCTGGTGCGCGACGCCGGCGCGGCGGAAGTGCTGACCTGCGTCTTCGCCAGCAAGCCCTGGCCGACGAAACGCGCCATCGCGCCCGACTTCGTCGCCTGGGACGCGCCTGCCCGATTTTTGGTCGGTTACGGCATGGACAATGCGGGCGCTTATCGCGGGCTCCCCTATATCGGGGCGCTCGACTAAAGAGACGTCACGAGATCGCCGCATCCTGACGGCATCCCCCCGCGTTCTACGCCCAATAGGAGCAACTGAGTTGATGAGACGTGTGGCCGCGATGGCGGCCCTTTCGATCCTGGGCGCGTGCAGCCAGTCCGCGCCGGCGGGCGGTCAGGCCACGGGCAAGTTCGCCGGCCTGGACAATGAGATCCTGAGCTGGCGCAAGCAGATCATCGCCGCCGACCCGCTCTGCAAGGGAACGTCGGAGGACCAGAAGTGCCAGACCTTCGAGGTCGCCTGTAAGGCCGAGCGCACCGTCACGCCGGACGACGCCGCCAAGGGGATCACCGCCCGCGTCGTCACCGCCATGACCTGGAACGGCTTCGACCCAAAGCTGAAACAGGCCCAGGCCGGCTCGCGGACGTCTGAGTTCACCAAGGGCCCGTCCGGCTGGACCCGCGCCGACCACGCGCCGGTGAACATGTCGAGCTGCGCCGACCTCTAAGGCGCCGGGCGGCTTTTGCCCGACTCCATCAAAAATGTGCAGTGTCGATCGACCCCGGAACGGCTTAGCTTGTCCGGGAAACGCGGGGGCGTGAGCGATGACGGCGATAGCAGCGGGCGGCGAGCGCAAACCGGAGCGGCCGTTCATGCCGTTCCATCGGTGGGACCGCAGCGCCTTCCTGATCTGGACCCTTTTGATGTGGGGCGGCATCGTCACCGGTTTCGGCGGCGACGTGATCCATCACGTCTCGACCCATGAGGCTGCCTATCCGCTGATCGTCCACTTCCATGCCGCGGCCTTCGTTGGCTGGATGGTGCTGTTCACCACCCAGGTGAGCCTGATCCGCATGGGCCGCCAGGACCTGCACCGCCAGGTGGGCTTGGCCGCCATCGGCTTGGCGGCGGTGATGGTGGTGCTGGGGCCCGCGACCGCCGTCGTCGTCGACGCGGCGAAGTTCGCGAAGGACCATAAGCCGCCCGCCTTTCTGGCGGTCCAGTTCAGCGACATCGTGGCGTTCGGGGTCCTGCTCACGGCGGGCCTGCTTTTCCGCAAGTCGCCGTCGACCCACAAGCGGCTGGTGCTGCTGGCGACGCTCTACATCACCGACGCAGGCTTCGCCCGGGCGCTGGGCGGACCGATCCATGGGGCGCTGGGCAACGGCTATGCGGCGACGCTGCTCGGTCTCTACACCGGCAACGACCTGCTGATCCTGGGCTTCGGCGGCTATGACCTGGCCACCCGCGGGCGGCTGCATCCGGCCTATGCGGCGGGCGCCGGCTTCATCTTCGCGTTGCAATTCACCGCCGTCTGGTTGCTGCAATCGCCCGCATGGGCGCAGTTCTCGATGCACCTGATCGGGCGCTAGAGCCCTTCCCACTCAGGTTGGATCAACCTGAGTGGGAAGGGCTCCAGATATAGTCGGGACAGGGTCTAGGCCTCAGAGCCAGGGCGCGCTCGTCTCCTTGGCTAGCATGTCGTCATAGGTCGGGCGCGGGCGGACCACGGCGAAGCGGTCGCCGTTCACCAGCACTTCCGGGACCAGCAGGCGCGAGTTGTACTCGCTGGACATGGCTGCGCCATAGGCGCCGGCGGTCATGAAAGCCACCAGGTCGCCGGCCTCCAGCGGCGGCAACAGCCGGTCGCGGGTGAAGGTGTCGCCGGTCTCGCAGATCGGGCCGACCACATCGTAGGGCTGGAGCTCGCCGTCGCGCGGCTTGACCGGGCGGATGTCGTGATAGGCGTCGTACATGGCCGGCCGGAGCAGGTCGTTCATGGCCGCATCGAGCACCAGGAACTTGCGGCCTTCGGGCCGGGCGTGGACATGCTGGACGCGGGCCACCAGCACGCCGGCGTTGGCGGCGATCATCCGGCCGGGCTCGAAGGCGAACTGGATGTCGGGCAGGCCGGCCATGGTCGCGGCGATCATCGCGGCGTAGTCGGCCGGCGCCGGCGGGGTCGGGGCGTTGAAATAGGGCGCGCCCAGGCCGCCGCCGAGGTCCAGCCGCTCGACGCTGAGGCCCTCGCCGCGTAGGCGCTCGACAAGGCGGCGCATCTTGCGGAAGGCCGCCTCAAGCGGGGCGAGGTCGGTGATCTGGCTGCCGATGTGGCAGGCGACGCCGACGGGACGGACGCCAGCCATGTTGGAGGCCTGGGCGTAGAGCCGCTCGGCCTCGGCCATGGAGACGCCGAACTTGTTCTCCGCCTTGCCCGTCGAGATCTTGGCGTGGCCGCCCGCCTCGACGTCGGGATTGACCCGGATGGCGACGGTGGCGCGCCGGCCCAGCCGCTGGGCGACGGCGTTGACCAACTGGAGTTCCGGTTCGGATTCGAGATTGATCTCGGCGACACCGGCCTCGAGCGCGAAGACGATCTCCGCCTCGCTCTTGCCGACGCCGGAGAACACGATGCGCTCCGGCGGCACGCCGGCGGCCAGCGCGCGGCGCACCTCGCCCTCGGAGACCACGTCGGCGCCCGCGCCGGCCTGGGCCAGGGTGCGTAGCACCGCGACATTGGGATTGGCTTTCACGGCGAAGGCGATCAGCGGATCCTTGAGGCCCGCGCCGGTGAGGGCTCCCCGCAGCACGGTGAAGTGCCGGACCAGGGTCGCGGACGAATAGACATAGACCGGCGTGCCGACGGCCTCAGCGATCTTCGCCAAGGGCACGTCTTCGCAAAAGAGCTCGGTTCCCCCGTGCTCTCCTCGGCCGAGCTCGAAGTGGTTCATCGCGGATTGGCGTAGGGGTCGGGCAGGGCGCCGGGCGGCCCGGCGCGGGTCACGTCGTCCCCGGTGCCGGGGATCGGCAGGGTCCGCGGTGGAGCCGGGTCAGTGGAGCGGTCGCGCGGATCGACCGTGTCGACCGGGCGTTGCGGATCCTGCGCCTGGCGGCGCTGCTCCTCGGCCTGGCGGTCGGTGGCGCGGCCGGCGCCGTTCAGCGGGCCGGGCCGTTCGAGCTGGCCCAGCTTGCCGCAGGCGGCCACGGGCGCGGCGAAGATCAACAGGGCGGCGCCTGTGCGAATGAAGGTCCGGAGGCTCATGCGAGGATTTCCTTCCAACGCTGGATCTGGGCGCTGACCTGATCAGGCGCGGTCCCGCCATAGCTCATGCGGCTGGCCACGGAGGCCTGCGGGGTCAGCACCTTGTAAACGCTCTCGGTGATCCGCGGGTCCAGGGCCTGCAGATCGGCGAGCGGTAGGCCGGGCAGGTCGGTCCCCAGCTGCTCGGCGCGTTTCACCGCCGCGCCGGTGATGTGGTGGGCGTCGCGGAACGGCAGGCCCAGCTCGCGCACCAGCCAGTCGGCGAGGTCGGTGGCGGTGGAGAAGCCCGCGCCGGCGGCTTTCTTCATGTTCTCGACGGCGGGCTGCATGTCGGCGACCATGCCGGCCATGGCGCGCAGGGAGAGCTCCAGCGCGTCGAAGGCCTCGAAGACAGGGACCTTGTCCTCCTGCATGTCCTTCGAATAGGTCAGCGGCAGGCCCTTCATCACCACGGAGAGCTGGGCGAACGACCCCAGCATCCGGCCGGCCTTGGCGCGGACCAGTTCGGCGGCGTCGGGGTTCTTCTTCTGCGGCATGATCGACGAGCCGGTGGTGAAGGCGTCGGTCAGGGTGATGAAGCCGAACTGCGGCGTCATCCAGATCACGATCTCCTCGGCCAGGCGCGACAGGTGGATGGCGGTGATCGTCGCCGCCGCCAGGGCCTCCAGGGCGAAATCCCTGTCGGCGACGCTGTCGAGAGAGTTGGCGCTCGGGCGGTCGAAGCCCAGCGCCGCGGCGGTCATGTGCCGGTCGATGGGGAAGGGCGAGCCGGCCAGCGCCGCGGCGCCCAGCGGGCTTTCGTTCATCCGCGCCCGGGCGTCGGCGAAGCGGCCGGCGTCGCGGCCGAACATCTCCACATAGGCCATCAGGTGGTGGCCGAAGGTGACCGGCTGGGCCGGCTGCAGGTGCGTGAAGCCCGGCATCAGGGTCGCGGCGTTCGGTTCGGCCTTGGCGATCAGCGCTTTCTGGAGCGCCCGGACCTGCGCGCCCGTGCGGTCGCAGGCGTCGCGCACCCACATGCGGAAATCGAGCGCCACCTGGTCGTTGCGCGAGCGTGCGGTGTGCAACCGCCCGGCGGCCGGTCCGATCAGCTCGCGAAGCCGGGCCTCCACGTTCATGTGGATATCCTCGAATTCCTCACGGAACGGGAAGGTCCCGGCGTCCATCTCGGCGGAGATCGTCGCCAGGCCGCCCCGGATCGCCTCGGCGTCCTCGCTTGTAATGACGCCCGTCTTTTGCAACATCGCCGCGTGCGCGCGGGACCCTTCCAGGTCCTGCGCCGCGAGCCGGCGATCGAAGCCGATGGAGACGTTGATCGCCTGCATCAGCTCGGCCGGCTTGTCCGAGAAACGGCCGCCCCACATCGCCTGGCCAGCGAGGGCTTGCCCGCTGGCGGCAGGCGTCTTCGGGGCGTCAGAGGAGTCTGTGGTCATATGAACGATCAGTCCGCGGCCAAGCCCAGGGGCGGGGTCCTGACATGGGCCCTCTGGGGCGCCGCTGCTATAGGCGTCGCCGCGGTTGTCTACATCATAGCCCAGTCGTCGACCAAGCCGGTGACGCAAGGCCCCGCTGGGACCTCGGGTGCGGTGGCCACAGCGCCGCCGACCCACGACGTCGCCAAGAAGCTGGAGCACCCCGCCGACGGCTCAGCGCCGCCCGCCTATGTCTTCCTCGACGACAAGGGAAAGAAGGTCACGCCGGCCGATTTCAAGGGCAAGGTGGTGGTCATGAATCTCTGGGCCACATGGTGTGCGCCCTGCAAGCTGGAGATGCCGACGCTGGCCAAGCTGGCCCAGGCCTATGCCGGCAAGCCGGTGGCGGTCGTCGCGGTGAGCATCGACAAGGCCGACGCCCTGGAGCCGGCCAAGGCCTTCATCGCGGCCAACGCGCCGCTCAGCTTCTACAACGATCCCGACGCCAAGCTGCCCTGGGCGCTGAAGCCCTCGGCCAACGGCATGCCAACCACAATCATCCTGGGCAAGGACGGCCTGGAGCGCGGCCGTATCTCCGGCGAGGCCGATTGGAATGGCCCAGGCGCCAAGGCGACGATCGACAAGATCCTGGCGCAAGGTTGAGCCTGGGGCTCAGGCGAGCTGGCGGGCCTTGGCGTGGGCTTCGGCGACTTGGTTCGTGACCGCGCGCAGCAGGCTGACCAGCGAGGTGCGGGCCTCCGGCGCCATCTGCTCATAGGCGGCCAGCAACTCCAGCGCGCCCGGCGTGCGCATGCGCGTCAAGAGGTCCAGATCGCCGGTCGTCTCACGGTCCGGGCCGTCCAGCACGTCCATCAGGTCGACAACCCGACATTGCAGAGCGCGGGCGATCTGCACCAGCCGCGAGAAGGAAATCCGGTTCGCGCCGTTCTCGTATTTCTGGATCTGCTGGAAGCTCACGCCGCACTGCTCGGCCAGCGCCTCCTGCGAGATGCCGATGGTCCGCCGGCGAATCCGCACGGCCGCTCCCAGGGCCACGTCCATCGGGTCTGGAGCCTTCGTCGACGGGTCAGCCAATTCAATCTCCCCGGCCGTCTGTTTCGCTGGCGAACGTCCCCCCAAGGACGCCCTCGCCACGGCTCTACCATAAGTTAAGCTTGCTGTTTCTGCATTGAAAAGAGTGTCTGCGACCGGCGGGTGCGACAAATTCGACCTCAGACGGTGCAGCCCCCAGGGCGCTGTCGCGGCCGGAAAGGCCAAATCGCGACGGGGGGCAGTTAAGCACTTGGTCACCGAAGCAGCCCGAATTCCAAGGTCCGACGATTCGACGGCAACCCAAGGTCCCATGCGCCCCATCCGCCTGCATCCGCCCTTCGACCACGGCGCGGCGCTCCGCGTGCCGCCGCCCAGCGACAAGAAGAGTTGGCGCGCACTCTGGAAGTGGCTGGGCGAGGAGGCCTGCGCGGTGATCGAGGGCGCGGCGGTGCAGGTGCGCACGCCGGATGGTCCGGTGGTCGCCCGCTGCGGCGACTGGATCGTGCTGTCGCATTCCGGCTCGTTCCATGTGGCCCATGCTGCGCGGACGCACGACGCCTGATTTCGGCGCGCCTGTCTGTTGGGCGCCTGACCAAGGCCGCAAGAATCCGCCATAAGGCCGCGATGGCTGCGCCTTTCAACTCCCTTCCCGCCGCCGCCGCCTGGTACGAGGCCTGGCTGCGCGAGGCCGCCCTGCCCCTATGGGCGGGGGCCGGCGTCGATCCCGTGGGCGGCCTTTTCCAGGAGAGCCTGAGCGTCGAGGGCCGGCCGATCGAGGCGCCGCGCCGCGCGCGGGCCCAGGCGCGGCAGGTGTTCGTCTTCGCCTCGGCGGCGACGGCGGGCTTCGGAGCGCAGTGGCTGGAGGTGGCCCGCGCCGGCTGGGCGCGGTTCCTGACGGCCTACCGCCGCGACGACGGCTTGTTCATCAACCGGGTGGCCGGCGACGGGACGCCGATCGACACCGGCGCCGACAACTATGAACAGGCCTTCGTGCTGCTGGCCATGGCGGCGCTGCGGGCCGCGGACGGCGCCGATCTGGAAGGCGAGGCGGCGGCGGTGATGGCGGGGCTGCAGGATCGCCGGGCCGCCGGCGGCGGGTTCCGCGAGAACGGGCCCCATCCCTACCAGGCCAACTGCCACATGCACCTGTTCGAGAGCGCGCTGGCCTGGGAGCCCTTGGGCGGGCCTGCCTGGGCGGCGTTGTCCGACGAGATCGCCGGGCTGGCGATGACCCGCTTCATCGATCCGCAGAGCGGCGCGCTGCGGGAGTTCTTCGACGCCGACTGGCGGGCCCTGGAAGGCGAGGGCGGGCTCGTCGAGCCGGGCCATCATTTCGAATGGGCCTGGCTGCTGGAACGCTGGGGACGGCTACGCGGCGACGCCTCGGCGGTCGCCGTGGCGCGGCGGCTGTTCGAGAACGGCCTGCGCGGCGTCGATCCGGGCCGCGAGGTCGCGGTCAACGCGCTGTGGGACGATTTCTCGGTGCGCGATGGTTCGGCGCGGCTGTGGCCGCAGACCGAACACCTGAAGGCCGCCGTGGTGCTGGGCGACGCGGGCCAGGGCCTGCAGGCGGCGCGGGGGCTGGCGCAGTACCTGGAAACACCAACCCGCGGCGCCTGGCGCGACAAGCTGCGCGCCGACGGGACCTTCGTGGAAGAACCGTCGCCGGCCACCTCGTTCTACCACCTGATGGTGGCCGTGCTTGAGTTGCTAGCCCGGGCTTAGACCGCGTCCCGGCTGTGGGCGAGCCGTCCGGCCAGATAGGTCGCCTCGATCGCCCGGTCGTCGCCCAGGACCTGCAGCACGAAGAGCTTCTCGGCCAGGGTTCTCGCGCCCGTTGTCCGGCGCGCCAGCAAAGGCGTCGCGGCCAGGTCGAGGACCAGGAAATCCGCCTCCTTGCCGGGCGCCAGGTTGCCGACCTTGTCGTCGATCCGTAGCGCCCGGGCCCCGGCCAGGGTCGCCAGGTAGAAAGCGTGCATCGGGTCGACCGTCTCGCCGGCGAGCTGGCCCACCTTGTAGGCCTCGCCCATCATGTGCAGCAGGGAGAAGCTGGCGCCCGCGCCGATGTCGGTGCCCAGGCCCACCGTCACCCCGCAATCGCAGGCCTGCTTCAGGCTGAAGAGACCCGAGCCCAGCAGCAGGTTCGATGACGGGCAGAACGCGGCCGACGCGCCGGCCTGCCGCATCCGGCCGAGTGCGTCCTTCGTCGTATGGACGCAATGGGCGAGGACCGAGCGTGGTCCGACCAGGCCGTGGCGGGCGTAGACGTCGAGATAATCGCGGGCGTTCGGGAAGAGCTCGCCGACCCTTTCGACCTCGGCGAGGTTCTCGCTCATGTGGGTGTGGATCAGCACCTCCGGGTGCGCCGCGGCGACCTCGCCGGCCATGGCCAGCTGGGCGTCGGACGAGGTGACGGCGAAGCGCGGGGTGACCGCATAGCCGAGGCGTCCGCGGCCGCGCCAGGCGCGGATCAGGGCCTCGGTATCGGCCCGGCCGGTCTCGACCGTGTCGGTGAGCGCGGCCGGCGCATGGCGGTCCATCAGCACCTTGCCGGAAATGACGCGCATGTTGCGCGCCAGCGCCGCCTCGAAGAGCGCATCCACCGAGGTCTTGTGCACGGTGCCGAAGACCAGTGCGCTGGTGGTGCCGTTGCGTAAGAGCTCGGTGAGGAAGAAGTCGGCCGCCTCGTCGGCGTGCGCCCTGTCGGCGAAGGCCTGCTCGGCAGGGAAGGTGTGGGTGTTCAGCCAGTCCAGCAGCTGCGAGCCCCAGGCGGCCACCACGTCGGTCTGCGGATAGTGGATGTGGGCGTCGACGAAGCCGGGGGTGATCAGCTTGCCGGACAGATTGGTGACCGTTGTGTCGGCGCCCAGCGTCGGCGCGATGTCGGCATAGGCCCCGAACGCCGCGACGTGGCCGCCGTCGACCACCAGCAGGCCGTCGGCGTGGTGGGCCCACGCCGCCTGCGCCGGCGCGACACAGGGATCGTCCAGCATATGGAGCAGGGATGCGCGGTAGGCCTGGACGGTCACGCTCAGGCTTCGAAGATCCAGCCGGTCTTCAGGGTCGAGAGCTGGACGCCGACCAGGATCATCTGGTTGCCGGCGCCCATGTCGATCACCGTGTCGGACCCCACCTGGGTGAGCGTGTAGGTGGTGCCGGGATCGAGCTGCACCCGATCGCCCTCGCCCTGATTGAAATCGAGAACCCGGTCGATCCCGGCGTCCTGGCTGCCGTGGAAGATGTCCGCGCCCGGCCCGCCGCTCTCGGTGTCGTTGCCGCGATCGCCGGAAATGAAGTCGGCGCCCGCGCCGCCCTGGATCGAGTCGTCGCCCTGGCCGCCGCGCAGGGTGTCGCCGCCGTCACCGGCCTGCAGGGTGTCGTTGCCCAGGTTGCCGTAGACCAGGTTGGACGAGTGCTCGGCGATGATCAGGTCGTCGCCCTGGCCGCCGACCAGCCAGTCGTTGCCGCCAGCCCCGCCGTCGATGGTGTCATTGCCCTTGTTGCCGTTGATGTCGTCGAATCCTGCGCCGCCCAGGATGTGGTCGTCGCCATCGTCACCGCGCAGGTAATTCGTTCCGCCGGTCACGGCGATCACGTCATCGCCGGTCCCACCGTGGATGATGTTGTTGCCATCGCCGCCGTTGATCTGGTCGTTACCACCATTGCCGTTGATGGTGTCGTCGCCGCCGTAGCCGCGCAGCAGGTCGGTGGCGTCCGAGCCGTCGATCTCATCGGCGCCGGCGAAGATGGCGATCTTGGCCGCCTCGCTGGAATCGCTCGCCACCCAGCTGTTGAGGTCGCTGACCACCAGGTTCAGCCCGGTGAGCTGGAAGGCCTGCTGGCCGAACAGGGTCTCGTTGAGGCCGGTGATCACGCCGCCGGTCGGCAGGCCGCCGCCGCCAAAGACGAAGCCTGAGCCCGAGAACTGATCCTGTTCGCCGCCGTTGCTGACGATGAAGGAGGTCGAGCCGAGCTGGCTGACCTGGCCCATGGCCAGCGTCCCAACGTCGATCTGGTCGAAGTCGACGCCTAGCGCGCCTGCCGTGAAGGTCGGCATGGCAAAATCCGTTCTGAGGCCCCTCGGTGATCGTAGACCAGTTCTTTGGCGCCGCAACGTTGTTCGCGTTTCGCGCGACGGGGCCAATATGCCGCGGCCGTGTCCGTAAGGTTACCGGCCGAAACACCGATGGACAGCGTATAGAAACCTGCCAACCTAGGCAGTGAGGGACTGTTCGGTGAGTGGGGGCTTGCAGATGTCGCAGCAGACGAGAGTCTGGCTGGGCGTCGTGACCGCCTTGGTCCTGACGGGCTGCAGCGCGCGCAACGGCGCGGCGCCGCCGACCATGCCGCCGAGCGCGACGGAAGCAGCGCGTTTCCTCACCCAGGCCAGCTTCGGCGCCACCGACGCCTCGATCAACACGGTGCGCGGCGACGGTTACGCCGAGTGGATCGCCGAGCAGATGGCCATGCCGGTCTCGGGCAGCCATGTGGCCTTCATGCAGGCCCGCCGCGCCCTGCCGAACGCGCCCAATCCCAGCGTCAACGAGTGGTACGGCAGCTTCTGGCAGCAGGCGGCGACCGCGCCGGACCAGCTGCGCCAGCGGGTGAAGCTGGCGCTGTCGGAAATCTTCGTGGTCTCTGTGGCCGATCCCAACGTCGATGAGCTGAGCGCGGCTTCGTTCTACGACATGCTGGGCGCCAACGCCTTCGGCAACTTCCGCACCCTGCTGGAGCAGGTCAGCCTGCACCCGGCCATGGGCGTCTACCTGACCTGGATCGCCAACCAGAAGGCGGACCTGACCACCGGGCGTCACCCCGACCAGAACTACGCTCGCGAGAGCATGCAGCTGATGACCATCGGGCTCTATCAGCTGAACCCCGACGGCGCCCAGAAACTGGACAGCGCCGGGCATCCGATCTCGACCTATAGCGCCAGCGATATCGCCGGCCTCGCCGACGTGCTCACCGGCTACAGCTGGTACTCGCCGGCGCCCAGCACCACGACCTTCCTGGGCGGCAAGAAGGATCCCAACGCGATCCTGAAACCGATGATCCCCTATCCGAGCTTCCACGCCACGACAGCGAAGAGCTTCCTGGGCGTGACCATCGCGGCCAGCACGACGCCCGATCCCGCCGGCGACCTGAAAATCGCGCTGGACACCCTGTTCAACCACCCCAACGTCGGGCCGTTCATCGCCAAGCAGCTGATCGAGCGGCTGGTCACCAGCAATCCGACCCCGGCCTACGTGGGCCGGGTGGCGGCGGTGTTCAACGACAACGGCAAGGGCGTGCGCGGCGACATGTCCGCGGTGGTGACGGCGATCCTGCTGGACCCCGAGGCGCGGGACACCGCGTCGGCTCTGGCCAATCCCAACTACGGCAAGCTGCGCGAACCGATGGTGCGGATGACCAACTGGATGCGGGCCTTCAACGCCCAGTCGGCGTCGGGCGGCTGGCTGCTGACCTCGACGGCCGCCAACACCTCGCTGGACCAGGCGCCGCTGACCTCGTCGTCGGTGTTCAACTTCTTCCGGCCGGGCTACTCGCCGCCGGGGACCAAGCTGGGCGGCCTGGGCTATGTGGCGCCGGAGTTCCAGATCGCCGACGAGGTGTCGGTGGCGGGCTACCTCAACACCATGCAGACGGCGATCGGCTCGGGCGTCGGCTCGAACCACGACATCACTACGCCCTATGCGACCGAGGTGGGGATCGCCTCCAACGCCGGCGCCCTCGTTGATCGGATGAACCTGCTGCTGCTGAACGGGCAGATGTCGAGCACGCTGCGCACCCGGATCGTCGATGCGGTGAACGGGGTGGCGATCCCGGGCGGGACAGCGACCCCGGCGCAGATCAACGCGGCCCTGCTCAACCGCGCCAAGCTGGCGGCCTTCATGACCATGGCTTCGGCCGAATACCTGGCGCAGCGGTGAGGAGAGCGACATGACCAGCGCCATCGATCGCCGCCACCTGCTCCGCGTCGGCGGGGCCCTTTCGATCCTGGGCAGCGCCGCGCCCTTCGCCCTGCAGCTCGCCGCGGCGGGGTCGGCGGCGGGCCAGGCCGCGCCGGACTATAAGGCGCTGGTCTGCGTCTTCCTGTTCGGCGGCAATGACGGCAACAACACCGTGCTGGCCACCGATACCGACAGCTTCAGCCGCTATTTCTCGGCGCGGAACACCGGCAGCGACCCCATCGCCCTGATGCCGGTCGGAACCGCCCCGACGCCGGTCGGCCAGGTCAGCCCGGTCACCGGCCGCACCTCCACGCTGAAGGTCCCCGAAGCTTGGGGCGGCGTGCTGCCCCTGGTCCCGGCTACGGCGCAGAAGGTCCCCGCCGGCACCAACGCCACCACCCGCACCTTCGGCCTGCATCCGTTCCTGGGGCCGATGAAGACCCTGTTCGATCAGAAGCGCGTGGCGGTGCTGGCGAATGTCGGCACCCTGATCCAGCCGGTCACCAGGGCGCAGTACACGGCCAAATCCGTGCCGGTCCCGGCCAACCTGTTCTCGCACAACGACCAGCAGTCCACCTGGCAGGCCGACGCCATCGAGGGCGCTCAGGAAGGCTGGGGCGGGCGGATGGGCGACATGCTGGCCAGCATGAACGGCTCGTCGACGCTGTTCACGGCGGTGTCCGTGGCCGGCAACGCGGTCTTCCTCTCGGGCCAGACGGTGCTGCAATACCAGCTCACCACCGGTTCTTCGCCGGCGGTGGCGATCAGCAGCGATCAGGGCTCAAGCCTGTTCGGCTCCAGCCTGGCGCCCTCGCGGGTCAAGGACCTGATCACCGACACCTCGCTGACCAGCAACTTCACCTCGGACTATGCGGCCATCGTCGCCCGCTCGATCGGGGCCACGGGGACGGTCAATTCGGCCTTCACCCAGCCGATCGTGACCGGGGTGGCGGCGCCCACCACCTATATCAACCCGATCACCGGGACCGCGGCGACCAATCCCCTAGCCCTGCAACTACAGACGGTGGCGCGGATGGTGGCGGCCAGCGCGACCCTGGGCGTGAAGCGGCAGGTGTTCTTCGTCAGCCTCGGCGGCTTCGACACCCACAACACCCAGAACATCACCCAGCCGAACCTGCTGGCCCAACTGGCGCACGCCTTCAACTACTTCGACGCCGCGCTTTCCAACGTCGGCGGCATCGACCGGCGCAGCCAGGTGACCACCTTCACGGCCTCGGACTTCAACCGCAGCTGGACCACCAACGGCGACGGCACCGACCACGCCTGGGGCAGCCACCACTTCATCATGGGCGGGGCGGTGAAGGGCGGCGACATGTACGGCCAGTTCCCCACCGTCGGCGTTGACCTCGGGAGCTTCTCGAACCCTGACGCCACCGGCAATGCGACGATCCCGACGACCTCGGTGGATCAGTACGCCGCGACGCTGGGCGCCTGGTTCGGGGTGTCGTCCTCGGCGCTGGACCTGATCTTCCCGAACCTCGCGAACTTCAGCTCGCGCAATCTCGGATTCGTCTGACTGCGGTCAGGTCGCGAACTCGACCACGGCCAGGACCAGGCCCGCGATCCAGGCGGTCTCGGCCACCATCACCGCGATCGGCCGCCAGCCGGCGTCGATCAGGGCCTTGAACGAGGTCTTCATGCCGAGTGCGGCGATGGCGAAGATCAGGCACCAACGGGAAATGTCGCTGGCCGCGTTGACGGCCGGCTTGGGCAGGAAGCCCAGGCTGTTGATCGCCACCAGGGCGGCGAAACCGAACAGGAACCAGGGCAGCGGCACCTTGGCCTTGCCAGCCCCGCCGACCGCGTTGCGCGCCAGGATGAAAGCGATGGTCCCCACCACCGGCAGCAGCATGGCCACGCGCAGCAGCTTCACATAGGTCGCCACATCGCCGGTCTGCTGGGAGATCATATAGCCGGCGCCCACCACCTGGGCGACGTCGTGGATGGTGCCGCCGAGGAAGAGGCCGGCGCGCTGGTTGTCGAAGCCCAGCGCCGTCACCAGCATCGGGTAGAGGATCATGGCGATGGTCGACAGGCCCGTGACCACCACCACGGTCAGGATGACGTCGCGCTCGCTTTCCTTGGTCTTGGGCAGGACCGAGGCGATGGCCAGGGCCGCCGAGGCGCCGCAGATGCCGACCGAACCGCCGGACAACACGCCGAAGCTGCGGCTCTGGCCCAGCAGGCGGGCCAGCAGCATCCCGACGAGCACCGTCGTGGTGACGCCGGCCACGACCATGGCGATGGGCACAGGCCCGAGCGCGATGATCTGCTCGACGGTGATCCGCGCGCCCAGCAGGGCGACGCCCGTGCGCAGCACCGCCTTGGAGGCGAACTCGATGCCGGGGATGCAGCGGCCTTCCTCGTGCAGGAAGTGGAAGGTCATGCCGAACAGGAGCGCGAATAGCATGACCGGCGCCTTGTAGTGGCCGGAGAGCCAGTCGGCGGCCAGGCCGATGGTGATGGCGACCAGCAGCCCGGGATAGACCGAGCGGGCGAAAGCCTCGATGCTGAGCCGCTTGCGGGCCGCAGGCGCGGAGACCGGCAGGCCCTCCATGCCGTCGAAGGATTGGAACATCTCGTGCGCCGTGGCCGCGTCCGTGTCGATGTCCCGATTGATCATGGAGCCCTATCCCCGCGCGGTCTTGAGATTACGCGCAAACTGGTCCGGTTTGCGTTTGCGCGCCACTGGCTTGTGCGCGCCGCGGGCGCGTGGAACGCTTGGGGGCGATGCTGCTGCCCGATATCCTCCACGTCCTGGCGGTGAACTTCGCGCTGTGCGTGTTGGGGTTCGTGGTCTGCTGGGCGATCGCGGTGGCCATCCGCGACCCGACCTTCGTGGACTCTGTCTGGGCCTTGGGCATGGGCGGGCTCGCGGTAGCCACCTATCTGCAGGCCTTCGGCTACCGGCCCAGGCAGTATCTGCTGGTGGGGCTCTGCGGGGCCTGGGCGCTTAGGCTCGGACTGCACCTCTTCCTGCGCTGGCGCAGCCACGGACCGGACCGGCGCTATGTGCGGATGATGGAGAAGGCCAAGGCCGAGCGCGGCTGGGGCTACGCCCAGGCGAGCCTGCGGATGGTGTTCCTGCTACAGGCGCCGTTGATGTGGATCGTGTCGCTGCCGGTTCAATTGGGGCAGGTGGACTGCACGCCGGCGCGGATCGGGCCGCTGGCCTGGACCGGCGCGGCGCTGGCCGCCTTCGGCATCGGCTTCGAGACCCTGGCCGACGCGCAGGTCACCCGCTTCCGGGCCGACCCCGCCAACCGGGGCCAGGTGCTGGATCGCGGGCTTTGGTGCTGGTCGCAACACCCCAACTACTTCGGCGATATCGCGACCTGGGTCGGCCTCTATCTGATCGCCGCGGAGACCATGAGCGGCCTCTGGGCCCTGCCGGGGCCGCTGCTGCTGATCTTCATCCTGACCCGCTGGAGCGGCGGCGCGACTTACGAGCGGCGGCTGGCCAAGACGCGGCCGGGCTATGACGACTACCAGCGCCGGACCAGCGCGCTGATCCCCTGGCCGCCCAAGTCCGGCGGCGTCGGATAGGATCGGTCAGGAGCAGCGGAAAGCAGCATGCCGGCCACCCTCGTCAACCGCATCGCCTCGACGCTGGGCGACACCGACCACCCCTATATGACCGGCGCCTGGACGCCGAATTTCGACGAGTATGACGCCACCGACCTGCCGGTGATCGGCGAGATCCCGAAGGATCTCGACGGGGCCTATGTCCGCAATACCGAAAACCCGGTGCACGCGCCGATCGGCCTCTATCACCCGTTCGACGGGGACGGGATGCTGCACGTCATGGCTTTCCGGGACGGCAAGGCCAGCTACCGCAACCGTTTCGTCCGCACCAAGGGCTTCGAGGCCGAGGCCGCGGCGGGCGAGGCCCTGTGGGCGGGCCTGGCGGAGCATCCGGCCAAGTCGAAGCGGCCCGGCTGGGGCGCGCAAGGGTCCCTGAAGGACGCCTCGTCGACCGACGTGGTGGTCCACGCCGGCAAGATCCTCTCGACCTTCTACCAGTGCGGCGAGGGCTATCGGCTGGACCCCTACAGCCTGGAGCAGCATGGCCCCGAGGGCTGGGTTCCTGACGAGGGGATTTCAGCCCACGCCAAGGTCGACGAGGCGACCGGCGAGCTGATGTTCTTCAACTATTCGAAGCAGGCGCCCTACATGCACTACGGCGTGGTCGGCGCCGACAACCGGCTGAAGCACTACGTCCCGATCCCGCTGCCGGGGCCGCGCCTGCCGCACGACATGGCGTTCACGGAGCACTATTCGATCCTGGCGGACCTGCCGCTGTTCTGGGACCCGGAGCTGCTGCCGAAGGGCTATCACGCCGCGCGGTTCTACCGGGACCTGCCGACCCGCTTCGCGATCCTGCCGCGGTTCGGCCAGCCGCAGGATATCCGCTGGTTCGAGGCCAAGCCCTGCTTCGTCCTGCACTGGATGAACGCCTATGAGGAGGGAGATGAGATCGTCCTCGACGGCTACTTCCAGGAGGACCCGCAGCCGCCGCCGCTGGAAGGGTTCGGGCCCAGGCTCGGCCAGATGATGGCCTATCTGGACGAGCACTCGATGAAGCCGAAGCTCTATCGCTGGCGGTTCAACCTTGCGACCGGCGCGGTCCGGGAAGGCCCGCTGGATGACCGCATCCTGGAATTCGGCTCGTTCAACCAGCAGACCGCCGGCCGCAAGGGGCGCTACCTCTATTCGACCACGGCCAAGCCCGGCTGGTTCCTGTTCACCGGCCTGGTGAAGCACGACCTGCAGACGGGCGCGTCGACGACCCTGGACTTCGGGCCCGGCTGCTACGGCTCCGAGGCCCCCTTCGCACCGCGCGTCGGGGCCGCGGACGAGGACGACGGCTACCTGGTCAGCTTCATCACCGACATGGGCGCGGACCTCTCCGAGTGCGTGCTGGTCGACGCCAAGGACATCGCCGCCGGACCGGTCTGCCGCATCCGCCTGCCGCACCGGATTTCCTCCGGGACCCACGCGACCTGGGCCTCGGGCGAGGAAGTCCGCCGGGCTCAAGCGGGGTTGTAATCAATTCGTTCAGCCTGACGAACTAGACTGCCGGACCTCTGGGAAGGTTCGCGTCAGAAGGCCGAGCGATGACCACGGTGAACTATCCGACCCCGGTCACGGTCAACGGCTATTCCTGCAAGAACTGCACGGACGTCGACTACGCGAAGAAGCATATCGACCCTGCCCACCCCAAAGACGGCCCCTACGGCGTCGACGCCAAGGATCACACGTCGTCGACCCCTGCGCCGAAATCCGCCGTCGCCAGCGATGCGGCGCCGGCCAACCGTCCGTCTGCGGTGCAGTTCGGCGGCGCCCTGGCCGGCGTCAGCGCAGCCTCTGGCGCCGCCCAGCAACCCGGCGCCGCCCAGGGTCGGCTCCTCGATATCTCGGCCTAGCGCTGCGCGCCGGGTTGGGTCAGTCTCGCCCGAAACGGACTTCGGGAGGAGCCACCGTGCAAACCTCGACAGCGCACCGCCGCGGCGTCCTGACCGGCGCAGCCGCGCTTGTGGCGGCGTCCGCCGCGCAGGCCGCGGGAGAAACGGTCTCACTGCCCTTCGCCAACGGCGAAAGGCCGATGGGCGTCTATCCCGAAAAACGCCCGATGATTGTCCTCACCCAGCGCCCACCGCAGCTTGAGACGCCGTTCGAGGTGTTCGATCACGGCGCCTTCACGCCCAACGACGCCTTCTTCGTCCGCTACCACCTGTCGGGCGCGCCGCCGCGCGGGCTGAACGCGGCGACCCACCGCCTGAAGATCGGCGGGGCGGTGGAGACGCCGCTGGATCTCGGGATGGACGACCTGCGGCGCAACTTCCCTGTGGTCGAGATGGCGGCAGTCAATCAGTGCTCCGGCAACGGCCGCGGATTCTCCTCGCCGCGGGTGGCCGGCGGCCAGTTGGGCAATGGCGCGATGGGTTCGGCGCTGTGGCGTGGGGTTCGCTTGCGCGCCCTGCTGGACAAGGCCGGCGTCAAGGCCTCGGCCAAGGCCGTCGAGTTCAACGGCGCCGACGTCCCGCCCATGAAGGCGATCCCAGATTTCATCAAGGCGCTCAGTGTCGAGCATGCCCGCCAGGACGAGGTGATGCTGGCCTATGAGATGAACGGCGCGCCGCTGCCGCTGCTGAACGGCTATCCGCTGCGGCTGATCGTGCCCGGCTACTACGGCACCTATTGGGTCAAGCACCTGACCGACATCACCCTGCTGGAGCAGGAGTCGCAGAGCTACTTCATGCAGAAGGCCTACCGCGTGCCGGACAACGACTGCGCCTGCACGCCCGCCGGCCAGCCGGCGACCCAGACGCGGCCGATCGGCAAGCTGAACGTGCGCAGCTTCATCACCAATGTGCAGGACGGCCAGAAGATCGGGGCCGGGCGGCGCGTGGCGCTGCGCGGCATCGCCTTCGACGGCGGCTCGGGGATCGCCGGCGTCGAGGTCTCGACGGATGGCGGCAAGGCCTGGACGCCGGCCGGCCTCGGCCAGGATCACGGCCCCTACGGATTCCGTGAATGGTCGACCCAGGTGGCCTTGGGCCAGGGCGACCACGTGCTGATGGCGCGGGCCCGCAGCAAGGCCGGCGAGGTCCAGCCCATGACCCAGACCTGGAACCCGCCCGGCTATATGCGCAACGTGGTCGATCCAGTGCGGGTGGTGGCCGCATGAGCCCGCGTTCCGCCCAGATTGCGGCCTTTCTGGCCTTGGCGACCGCCACACTTGCCGGTTTCGCCGTCGCCCAACCCTCGGCCGCGCCACCGGCCTATTCGCCGCCGTCGGAGACCTCGCGCCTGCTCGATGGCCCCGACCTGGCCAAGGCGCAGACCTACTGCCTGGCCTGCCATTCGGCCGACTACGTCACCACCCAGCCGCGGGGCATGCCGGCGGCGTTCTGGGAGGGCGAGGTGACCAAGATGCGCAACGCCTATGGCGCGCCGATCCCTGACGACGCGGTCAAACCGATCGTGAACTACCTGACCACGGCCTACGCTGCGGCGCCCGCCCGCTGACGCGAGAGGCGGTCGCGCTTTCCAGGAAATCACCGTACCATTCTCGCAAATCGTGATGATTTGGGAATCGGGTGGGATGCGGTCGCGACTGTCAGACAAGACCGGGGCGGCGATCCGCAGGCTGAGGATCGCGCGCGGCTGGAGCCTTGCGACGCTCAGTGAGGAGAGCGGCGTGCCGATCTCCACGCTGTCGCGGGTGGAGCTGGGCCAGAACGCGCTCAACTACGACAAGCTGATGCGGCTGTGCCGCGCCCTCGAGATCGATCTCGAGGGCCTGGTGACGCGCGAGGCGGAGGGCGCAGCGGTTCCGTCCGGCCGCCGCTCGGTGACCCGGGCAGGCGAGGGCGCTGCGGTGCGCATCGGCCAAGCTGAGGGGCGCGGCGCCGCGGCCGACCTGCTGTCGAAGAGCTTCTCGCCGACGATCGCCGACGTGACGGCCGAGACCCTTGAGGCCCACGGTCCGGCGGTCGTCCAACCCGGAGAGGCCTACGTCCTGGTGATGTCCGGCGCCGTGGAATTCCATAGCCACCTCTACGCCCCGCTCAGCATGGCCGTCGGCGATGCGGTCTATTTCGACGCCGCGTCCGGCTATGTGCTGCTGGCCCGGGGCGGGCCGGCGCGGGTCCTGCTGGTCAATACGGGCGACAGCGCCGCTGGGTCCTAGGGCCGATCTCCCGACGGGGCGCTGCATTTCCCGGATTTCCCATCTTTAACCAATATTTCAATCCGATCTGGGAAAGGACTGGCGAAATCGCCGAGTCCTTCGGCGCGCTCCTCCGAGGCCCTTCTCATGTCTCTCAACGACCTGAATATCTCCAAGAAACTGGCCCTCGGTTTCGCCGGCGTGGTGATCATCGTCACCGCCATGTGCGTCGGCGTCTTCCTGAACCTGCAGAGCATCAAGACCGCCGTCGCGGACAACGACGTGGAGGTGGCCCAGCTCGACATGGCCCACGAGGTCGAACTGCAGGTGATCGAGCGCCAGAATGGGGTGCGCGGCTTCGCCATCACCGGCGACAAGTCGTTCCTGAAGTCGGTGGACGGCGCGCTGGCCAAATATCACGACGTGATGGCCGACTGGACCAAGATCGCGCCTGAAGACGGCGCCCACACCTCGGCGATCAGGGACGAGGTCGACGCGATCTTCGCCGAGCAGGACCACCAGGTGAGCATGGCGTCCGATCCGGCCACGCACGAGGCCGCGCTGATCGACCTGGGCAAGAAGGGCCGGCTGAACAAGATTCGCGCCCTGCTCAAGGCCTATGGGGACCAAGAGGCCAAGTTGCTGAAGGAACGCGCCGCCAAGCAGAGCTCCACCCAGGCGACCGCCGACCTGACGCTGGCGCTCGGCGGGGCGCTGTCGGTCCTGTTGTCCATCCTGATGGGTTGGCTGCTGAGCCGCGCGATTGCGGGTCCGATCTCTAAGATGACGGATGCGATGGGGACGCTGGCGTCGGGCGACCACGCTGTGGAAGTCCCGGCGGTGGGCCGCAAGGACGAGGTCGGCCGGATG